>NZ_JAUOSD010000033.1:0-33140 GCF_030548265.1 Marinovum sp. 2_MG-2023
TGCCGTGGTCAACATGGCCAATCGTGCCGATGTTGCAATGCGGTTTGGAACGCTCAAACTTTTCCTTTGCCATGGTAGTGGCTCCTTTTGTCTTCTGGTCGGATGGTGGGGACGCGCCCCACCCTACGGTGGTGGGTAGGGCGGAGCTAACCCCGCCACCCGGCTATTATGCGTACTTCGACTGAATCTCGTCCGAGATGTTCTGCGGCACAGGATCGTAATGGTCAAACTGCATCGTAAACTGCGCCCGGCCCGAGGACATGGACCGCAGGGTGTTGATGTAGCCGAACATGTTCGCCAGAGGCACCATTGCGTTGATCGCAACAGCGTTGCCGCGCGGTTCCTGGCCGGTCACCTGGCCACGACGCGAGGTCAAATCGCCGATGATGCCACCGGTGTAATCCTCGGGTGTCACAACTTCGACCTTCATGATCGGTTCCAACAGTTTGGCGCCAGCTTTCCGCATACCTTCACGCATGCCCATACGAGCTGCGATTTCAAAGGCCAGAACGCTCGAGTCAACGTCGTGGAACTTACCGTCGATCAAGGCAACTTTGAAGTCGATCACAGGGAAGCCCGCAAGCGGACCGCTGTCCATGACCGATTTGATGCCTTTTTCAACACCGGGGATGTATTCCTTGGGAACGGCACCACCAACAATTTTCGATTCGAAGGAATAGCCTTCGCCCGGCTCTGTTGGTGTGATGACCATTTTCACCTCGGCGAACTGACCCGAACCACCCGATTGTTTCTTGTGGGTGTAGGTATGCTCGACTTCGTGACCGATGGTTTCACGATATGCCACCTGCGGCGCACCGATGTTGGCCTCAACCTTGAATTCACGCTTGAGACGGTCCACCAGAATATCGAGGTGAAGTTCGCCCATGCCCTTCATGATGGTCTGACCGGATTCGATGTCGGTTTCGACGCGGAACGACGGATCTTCTGCCGCCAGACGCGCAAGGCCGGTCGACATCTTCTCTTGGTCGCCCTTGGTTTTGGGTTCGACGGCAATCTCGATCACAGGATCGGGGAAGGTCATCGTTTCCAGAACCACCGGATCGGATTTGTCACACAGGGTGTCACCGGTTGTGGTGTTCTTCAGACCGCCAAGCGCGATGATGTCGCCAGCGAAAGCTTCGCTGATTTCATCACGGTTGTTCGAGTGCATCATCATCATCCGGCCAACACGTTCGTTGTTGCCCTTGGTCGAGTTCAGCATCGAGTCGCCTTTGGAGAGTGTACCGGAATACACACGCACAAAGGTCAGCGAGCCAACAAACGGGTCGTTCATGATTTTGAACGCCAGGCCCGAGAAGGCCATGTTGTCGTCGGCACGACGCGGGATGTTGCGGACTTCTTCTTCGTCGCCGGGTTTGAAGCCCATGTAATCAACAACGTCCAGCGGGCTGGGCAGATAGTCGATCACAGCGTTCAACAGCGGCTGAACACCTTTGTTTTTGAAGGCCGAACCACCCAGAACCGGCACGAATGCCAGCGCCAAAGTCCCCTTGCGCAGCAGGGCGCGCAGGGTTTTGACGTCCGGCTCTGCGCCGTCCATCAGGTAGTTTTCCATCGCGTCGTCGTCCATTTCGACGGCCGCTTCGATCATTTTGCCGCGCCATTCGTCAGCCATGTCTTTCAGGCTGTCGCGAATCGGTGCTTTGATCCAGCTGGCGCCAAGGTCTTCACCCTGCCACAGCCATTCTTCCATGGTGACCAGATCAATCAGGCCTTCCAGCTCAGTTTCGGCACCGATCGGAATGCCAACCGGCACGGCTTTGGCGCCGGTACGGTCTTCGATCATTTCAACGCAGTTGAAGAAGTCTGCGCCGATTTTGTCCATTTTGTTGACGAACACCATCCGCGGAACCTTGTAGCGGTCAGCCTGACGCCACACGGTTTCGGTCTGGGGTTCGACGCCAGCGTTGGCGTCAAGCACACAGATGGCCCCATCGAGAACCGCCAGCGAACGTTCAACTTCAATGGTGAAGTCAACGTGGCCGGGGGTGTCGATGATGTTCATCCGGTGCTTTTCGGAGTCTGCCGTAGCGCCGTCCTCGGTGCGTTCCCAGAATGTGGTGGTCGCAGCCGAGGTAATGGTGATCCCGCGTTCCTGCTCCTGCTCCATCCAGTCCATCGTAGCCGCACCATCGTGCACCTCACCGATGTTGTGGGATTTGCCAGTATAGAACAGAATCCGTTCCGAGCAGGTGGTTTTACCTGCGTCGATGTGGGCCATGATGCCGAAGTTACGATAACGATCGAGCGGATATTCGCGTGCCATGGGTATTAGCCTCTAAAGAATTACCAGCGGTAATGGCTGAACGCTTTGTTCGCGTCGGCCATCTTGTGGGTGTCTTCGCGCTTCTTAACAGCAGAACCACGGGAATTAACAGCGTCCAAAAGCTCGCCGGCGAGGCGTTCTTCCATCGTGTTTTCGTTGCGCGAGCGCGAGGCGTTGATCAACCAACGGATGGCAAGCGCTTCACGGCGCTCGGGGCGCACTTCAACGGGAACCTGGTAGGTTGCACCACCAACCCGACGCGAACGTACTTCGACCGACGGTTTGATGTTGTCGAGCGCTTCGTGGAACAATTCCACCGGCGCGCGCTTTACCTTGCCTTCAATGCGATCAAGCGCATTGTAGACGATTTTTTCTGCGACCGACTTTTTGCCGTCGATCATCAGGTTGTTCATGAATTTTGTCAGAACCCGGTCACCATATTTGGCGTCGGGCAGGACTTCGCGTTTTTCAGCGGCGTGACGACGTGACATATCCTGTTCCCCTTACTTAGGACGCTTCGCGCCGTACTTCGAACGGCGTTGCTTACGATCTTTGACGCCCTGGGTATCCAGAACACCGCGCAGGATGTGGTAACGCACACCGGGAAGGTCTTTTACACGACCACCACGGATCAGCACAACAGAGTGCTCCTGGAGGTTGTGGCTTTCACCGGGGATGTAGCTGATGACTTCGAAGCCGTTGGTCAGACGCACCTTGGCCACTTTCCGCATCGCCGAGTTCGGCTTTTTCGGTGTGGTGGTGTAGACGCGTGTGCAGACGCCGCGTTTCTGCGGGCATTGTTCCAAGTGCTGGGACTTGGACCGTTTGACTTTGGGCTGCCGCGGCTTGCGGATCAGCTGTTGGATCGTTGGCATAGAGGTATCTTCCCCGGTTTCGCTCTCATTCAAGGTGCACGAGGCGCACCCCATGCGGTTTAGGATCGTGGCGCTTGCCAACCCCGTAAGAGGCGTACACAAGCGCAAAACCCGCGATCGCAGCCATTCCGAGGTCTACGACGCGGTTTGTTATCAGAGGATCGGAGCTATAGGTGCCCGGATCTTGACCACTTCAATATGATGTCGACGGCGGGACAGGCCCATTGCCGAGATGAGGGTGGCGTATAGGCGGAGTCGCACCCCTTGTCAACAGCACCCGCCATCCTGGGCCGCCGCCGGTGAACCGCTTGCAAACAAGCCGGTGCCAGTGCAAGGCTTGTACCATCTTTCGCGGGGATAGGAGCATCAGAAAAGACAATGCAGGTCATTGGTTTGTGCCGGTTCTCTTACCCCGGTCTTGGCGGTTTTCAGGTCGAACATGACACAATCGAAGATCGCATCGCCTATCTCTATGCGCCCGACCGGATGGAAGAGCGGTTTCGCCACTTCGAGGCAATCACCCTGCCCGGGCTCAAGGCCCAGACCGACGGTGATTTTACCTTTGTGATTGTGGTGGGCGATCAATTGCCCAAGGTCTATGCCGACCGGCTCCGCGATCTGGTGGCTGATTTTCCTCAGGCCCGGATTGTTGCACATCCACCGCGCGAACACCGCCCGGTGATGGCGCAGATCATCAACGATGTCCGCAGCGACCTGGGCCAGCCCTGTCTGCAATTCCGTCACGACGATGATGATGCGGTGGCTGTGACCTTCATACAGCGCCTGCGCGAAGCTGCGGACGACTGTGGCGCATTGCTGCGCGATCACCGGCTTGTCGGCTTTGACTTCAACCGTGGCTTCATTGCCCGCCCCGATGCCGATGGCGTCCATGCCGAGGAAAACGTGACGCCCTATTGGGGGGTTGCGCTGGCGATGGCGGTCAAACCCTGGGCGCGCCACACGATCATGAATTTCGGCCACAACCGGCTGAACCGCTTCATGCCGACCGTGACCTTTACCCACGAAGATATGTTTGTCCGCGGCCATAACGACCACAACGACAGCCGTCAGGGCAAAAACGTCACCAAGGTCAAACTCAAGAAACTGGACGCCGAGGGCGAGGTCTATTTCCAACAGACCTTTGGCATCTCATCGGATCGGGTTCGCGAGATCTTTTCTGCCCGGGCGGGCGCTGCGCAATAGGGTGAATATCCCCATGGACACGACAATCGCCGCCCCGATCAGGGTCAGCGGCGTCGGCCAGTCCCCCCAGATCACGTAACCCAGGATCAGCGCCCAGATCAGACCAGTATAGCGAAACGGCGCGGTAAAGGCGATCTCGCCTACCCGCATCACCATGACGCTACAGAGATAGGCCACCAGGATAAGCCCGGCTGCGGCCACGATCAAAAGGGCGTTTTGCGGCGCAACGGGCTGCCACCCGGCGGGGATGCTGGCCAGACCGGCAAAGGCCATCACCGATACCGCCCCGCATAGCGACACCAGGATGGACGGCACGGCGGCGGAAATGCGCCGTGTGACCAAATCGCGGAAGGTCGAACACCCTACTGCAACCAGCGCGAAAATCGTTGCCGTACTGAACCCGTCGGGACCGGGGCGCAGGATCAACACCATGCCAAAGAATCCCACGGCGATGGCCAACCAGCGCCGCCAGCCCACAGGCTCGCCCAGGAACAGCGCCGCCCCCAGGGCCACGCTCAGCGGCAGGATTTGCAGCACAGCGGTGACATTGGCCAATGGCATCTGGAACAGCGCCGCCAGAAAGAACACGGTCGCGCCGACCTCTGATGCGGATCGCAGCGCGATCAACACCCAATCCCGCCGTGGCAGACGGAACCGAAACGCCCCAAGGTGACGGGCGAGAAAGACCAGGAACAGGCTGGCCAACACCCCCCGCATGAACACCAGTTGAAACAATGGGACCGCGCCGTCGGTCAGCTTTACCATGGCATCATTGAAGGTAAATCCGGCCATGGCCCCCATCATCAAGAGCGCGCCGCGTATATTGTCCTGCATCCTGCCCCCTGCCCTACTCTGTCGTTCCCAATAATTTCCTGCTCTGTGCCGATCCTTGGACCTCTCGACCGGAAGAGACAATCCCCTGCCGCGCAGTCGCGGTGTTCCACAACGAAAAACCCCGCCCGCATTACTGCGGACGGGGTCAATTCATAAATTGGACGATCGGCCTTAGCTGCGGCTGTCTTCTTCGACAATCGGCTGGCTGAACGGATCATTGACAACAACGTCTTCCGTCGGCGCGGCCAGTGCTGCTGCGGCCTCGGCTTCGATACGACGTGCTTCGACAACCACATTGTCACGGTCCTGCGCGACACGACGCATCTGCTGGGTTGCCCCACCAGTGCCCGCCGGGATCAGGCGACCCACAATGACGTTCTCTTTCAGGCCCACCAGCTTGTCTTTCTTGCCCTGCACCGAAGCCTCGGTGAGAACGCGGGTGGTTTCCTGGAACGACGCTGCCGAGATAAACGACCGGGTCTGCAAGCTCGCCTTGGTGATCCCCAGAAGGATCGGCTCGCCCTGGGCCTCGCGTCCGCCTTTGGACAGCGCTTTTTCATTCGCTGCATCAAATTCGGCCTTGTCCACATGTTCGCCCTTGAGAAGCGTGGTATCGCCGCTGTCCTGGATTTCCCACTTCTGCAACATCTGGCGCACGATCACTTCGACATGCTTGTCGTTGATCTTCACACCTTGCAGACGATAGACGTCCTGAACTTCGTCAATCATGTAGTTCGCCAGCGCCTCGATCCCCATGATGGCGAGGATGTCGTGCGGTGCCGGGTTGCCGTCCATGATGTAGTCGCCCTTCTGGACGAAGTCACCTTCCTGAACCGGAATGTGCTTGCCCTTGGGCACCATGTATTCAACCGGTTCCAGGTTGTCGTCAGCAGGGTCAATCGCGATACGGCGCTTGTTCTTGTAGTCTTTGCCAAAGCGCACGTAACCGTCGATTTCGGCGATGATCGCGTGATCCTTGGGACGACGTGCTTCGAACAATTCGGCCACACGCGGCAGACCACCGGTGATGTCCTTGGTCTTGGCACCTTCGCGCGGGATACGCGCCACAACGTCACCGGCTTTGACATCGACACCGTCATCCACCGACAAAATGGCGTCAACCGACATCGGATAGGTGATCGGGTTGCCAGCCTCGTTCCGGACCGGTTCGCCATCACTGTCGACCAGAATGATTTCCGGCTTCAGCTCATTGCCTTTGGGCGCCGCACGCCAGTCGACCACGATCTTCTGGGTCATACCGGTCGCGTCATCGGTTTCCTCACGCACGGCCACACCGTTCACCAGGTCGACGTGACGGGCCATACCGTCCTTCTCTGCGATGATCGGCAGTGTATAGGGATCCCACTCATAGAGTTTGTCACCCCGGCCCACTGTGTCGCCCTCTTTGACGAACAGCTTGGTGCCGTAACCCAGCTTGAAGCTGGCGCGCTCTGCGCCGTGTTCGTCATTGATGACCAGCTTCATGTTCCGACCCATCACAAGGGTCTCGTCCATGGAGTTCTGCAAGGTGTTCGCAGCTTCGAATGCCACGATACCTTCGGTGCCGGCCTCTTGGAACGACTGTTGGCCACCCTGCGCAACGCCGCCAATGTGGAAGGTCCGCATTGTCAGCTGTGTACCCGGTTCCCCAATCGACTGCGCCGCGATGATACCCACGGCCTCGCCAGAGTTCACCATGGTGCCGCGCGCCAGGTCACGGCCATAGCACATTGCACAGACGCCTTCCTCGGCCTCACAGGTCAGCGGGCTGCGGATGCGCATTTTCTGTACAGCCGACTCTTCGATCGTGTCCGCCATGCGTTCGTCGATCAAAGTGCCTGCCTTGCAGATCACGTCGTCCGACCCCGGCTTCAGCACGTCATCGGCTGCAACCCGGCCCAGAATACGTTCGCCCAGCGACGACACAACCTCACCGTCATTGACCGCAGCCTCTGCCGTGATCGCCCGGTCGGTGCCACAGTCCCGTGCACGCACGATACAATCCTGTGCCACATCCACCAGACGACGGGTCAGATAGCCCGAGTTCGCCGTTTTCAAAGCCGTATCCGACAGACCCTTACGGGCACCGTGGGTCGAGTTGAAGTACTCGAGAACGGTCAAACCTTCTTTAAAGTTCGAGATGATCGGCGTTTCGATGATGTCGCCGTTCGGCTTGGCCATAAGGCCACGCATCCCGCCCAGCTGTTTCATCTGGGTGACCGAGCCACGCGCACCGGAGTGGGCCATCATGTAGACCGAGTTCGGCTCCATGACCGAACCATCCTCGGCATGACGTTCCGCCGAGATGGTGTTCATCATCGCTTCGGTGACTTTGTCGTTACACTTCGACCAGGCATCGACAACTTTGTTGTACTTTTCGCCCTGAGTGATCAGGCCGTCCATGTACTGTTGTTCGAAATCCTTCACCTGATCGCGGGTTTCTTCGACGATGGGCCATTTGGTGTCAGGAATGACCATGTCATCCTTGCCAAAGGAAATCCCGGCTTTGAACGCCTCGCGGAAACCCATGGTCATGATCTGGTCACAGAAGATGACGCTCTCTTTCTGGCCGCAATACCGGTAAACGGTATCAATCACCTTTTGCACGTCTTTCTTGCGCAGAAGGTTGTTGACCAGATCGAACGGCGCTTTGGCATTCAACGGCAGAAGCGAACCAAGCCGCAGACGGCCCGGCGTGGTTTCATACCGTTTCATGATTTCCAGACCGTTTTCGTCGATCTGTTTGACCCGCGCGGTAATCCGCGAGTGCAGATGCACTTCGCCTGCGTTCAGAGCATGTTCGACCTCTTCGATGGAAGAGAACGACATACCTTCGCCCTTCATGCCGTCACGTTGGATGGTGACGTAATAAATGCCCAAAATCATATCCTGCGAAGGAACGATGATCGGCGCGCCGTTGGCGGGCGACAGAACGTTGTTGGTCGACATCATCAGAACGCGCGCTTCAAGCTGGGCTTCAAGCGACAGCGGCACGTGAACCGCCATCTGGTCGCCGTCAAAGTCAGCGTTGAAGGCCGAACAGACCAGCGGGTGAAGCTGGATTGCCTTGCCTTCGATCAGCGTGGGTTCGAACGCCTGAATGCCCAAACGGTGCAATGTCGGCGCGCGGTTCAGCATGACGGGGTGTTCGCGGATCACCTCATCCAGAATATCCCAAACTTCGGGACGTTCCTTTTCCACCAGCTTTTTCGCCTGCTTCACAGTCGACGACAGGCCCTTGGCCTCCAACCGGCTGTAAATAAACGGTTTGAACAGCTCCAGCGCCATCTTTTTCGGCAGACCACATTGGTGCAGCTTCAATTCCGGGCCGGTCACAATCACCGAACGACCGGAGAAGTCGACGCGTTTCCCCAAAAGGTTTTGACGGAAACGACCCTGTTTGCCTTTCAGCATGTCGCTGAGCGATTTCAGCGGGCGCTTGTTGGCACCGGTGATCACTCGACCGCGACGGCCGTTGTCGAACAGCGCATCAACAGATTCCTGCAACATCCGCTTTTCGTTCCGCACGATGATGTCGGGCGCACGCAATTCGATCAAACGTTTCAGACGGTTGTTCCGGTTGATCACACGACGATACAGATCGTTAAGATCCGACGTCGCAAAACGCCCCCCATCCAGCGGCACCAGCGGGCGCAGCTCTGGCGGGATCACCGGGATCACGGTCATGACCATCCATTCCGGGCGGTTGCCGGATTCAAGGAAGCTTTCAACCACTTTCAGACGTTTGATGATCTTCTTGGGCTTCAGCTCACCTGTGGCTTCTTTCAGGTCCGCACGCAGAGTGTCGGCCTCGTTTTCGAGGTCGATATTGGCCAGCATTTCGCGGATCGCTTCGGCACCGATATTGGCGGTGAAGGCGTCCATGCCATAGGCATCCTGGGCATCCATGAACTCTTCTTCGGTCATCATCTGACCATAGGTGAGGTCGGTAAGGCCCGGTTCGATCACGACGTAGTTTTCGAAATAGAGCACGCGTTCCAGATCGCGCAGCGTCATGTCCAGCATCAGACCGATGCGCGACGGCAACGATTTGAGGAACCAGATATGGGCGCAGGGCGCGGCCAGTTCGATGTGGCCCATGCGTTCGCGGCGGACCTTTTGCAGCGTGACTTCGACACCACATTTTTCGCAGACAACGCCGCGATATTTCATGCGTTTGTATTTGCCGCAGAGACATTCGTAATCTTTGATCGGGCCAAAGATACGCGCACAGAACAGGCCATCACGCTCGGGCTTGAAGGTCCGATAGTTGATGGTTTCCGGCTTCTTGATCTCGCCATAGGACCACGACAGAATCCGTTCCGGCGACGCCAACGAGACCTTGATCTCATCAAAGGTTTTCACCGGGGCAACGGGGTTAAACGGGTTGTTGGTCAGTTCCTGGTTCATTCGATTTCCTCATTGAAGGAGGGTGCGGGGGAGTGGCGGTGCGCAACGAATGCGCACCCAACGTAGGGTGTGCCCTGAGGGCGCACTGACTACTCGTCTTCCTCCGCATCCAGGAGTTCCATGTTCAGGCCAAGGCCGCGGACTTCTTTGACAAGGACGTTAAAGCTCTCTGGAACGCCCGCCTCAAAGTTGTCTTCGCCTTTGACGATCGATTCATAGACCTTGGTCCGGCCAGCAACGTCATCCGATTTCACGGTCAACATTTCCTGCAGGGTATAGGCGGCACCGTAAGCTTCAAGCGCCCAGACCTCCATTTCCCCGAAACGCTGTCCACCGAACTGTGCCTTACCGCCCAACGGCTGCTGGGTCACAAGCGAGTATGGTCCAGTCGAACGCGCGTGGATCTTGTCATCGACAAGGTGGTGCAGCTTCAGCAGGTATTTGACACCCACGGTCACCGGACGGGCAAACTGTTCACCGGTCCGGCCATCAAACAGCACCGATTGACCCGATTCAGAGAAGCCAGCCCGCACGAGCGCGTCGTTCACGTCGCCCTCTTTCGCACCGTCAAACACCGGCGTCGCAATCGGAACACCGCGGCGCACATTGCCCGCAGATTCCAACAGCTGCTCTTCGCTCATTCCGGCAATGCCTTCTTCATAGACATCATCGCCATAAGCACCGCGCATCGCATCCCGGACCGGGGTCAGATCACCGGAACGGCGATATTCACCCAATGCATCGTCAACCTTGATCCCCAGACCGCGTGCGGCCCAACCCATGTGGGTTTCCAGAATCTGACCAACGTTCATCCGCGACGGAACACCCAGCGGGTTCAGACAGAAATCAACCGGCGTGCCATCGGCAAGGAACGGCATGTCTTCCATCGGAACAACGCGCGAAATCACACCTTTGTTGCCGTGACGACCGGCCATTTTGTCACCCGGTTGCAGCTTGCGCTTCACCGCGATGAACACTTTGACCATTTTCATCACGCCCGGCGGCAGATCGTCGCCACGGCGGACTTTTTCGACCTTGTCTTCGAACCGCGCGTCAAGCTGACGTTTCTGCGCTTCGTATTGCTCGTTCAGCGCTTCCATGATCTTGGCGTCTTCTTCTTCGCCAAGCGCCAGTTGCCACCATTGGCCGCGGCTCATGCTGCCCAGCAGTTCCTCGGTAATTTCCGAGTTCGGGCGAATGCCACGCGGACCTTTGACCGCAGTCTTGCCCATGATCAGGCTGCTGAGACGGGCATAGATGTTGCGGTCAAGGATGGCCAACTCGTCGTCGCGGTCGCGCGACAAACGTTCGATTTCCTCGCGCTCGATCTGCAACGCACGTTCGTCTTTTTCGACGCCGTGACGGTTGAACACCCGCACTTCGACAACTGTACCAAAGTCACCCGGTTTTACCCGCAGCGATGTGTCACGCACATCCGACGCTTTCTCGCCAAAGATGGCGCGGAGGAGTTTTTCCTCTGGCGTCATCGGGCTTTCGCCTTTTGGTGTGATCTTGCCCACAAGGATATCGCCCGGTTCGACGTCGGCACCGATGTACACGATGCCCGCCTCGTCGAGGTTGCGCAGCGCTTCTTCACCGACGTTGGGAATATCGCGGGTGATCTCTTCTGGTCCAAGCTTCGTGTCACGTGCGGCGACTTCGAATTCCTCGATATGCACCGAGGTAAAGACGTCATCACGCGCAATGCGTTCGGAAATCAGGATCGAGTCTTCGTAGTTGTAGCCATTCCAGGGCATAAACGCGACGATCACGTTTTTACCCAGGGCCAGTTCGCCCATATCGGTGGACGGACCGTCAGCGATAACCTCGCCTTGCGACACTTCCTGGCCCACCTTCACCAGCGGTTGCTGGTTGATACAGGTGTTCTGGTTCGACCGCTGGAACTTGCGCATGCGATAAATATCAACGCCGGGGTCGCCGACCTCAAGATTATCGGTCGCCCGGATCACGATCCGCTGGGCATCGACCTGGTCGATGATCCCGCCGCGTTTCGCCATCACGGCCGCGCCAGAGTCACGGGCCACAACCTCTTCGATGCCGGTGCCGACCAGCGGCGCTTCGGAGCGCAGGGTCGGAACCGCCTGACGTTGCATGTTCGAACCCATCAAGGCCCGGTTGGCGTCGTCGTTTTCCAGGAACGGAATGAGCGAGGCCGCAACCGACACCAGCTGTTTCGGCGACACGTCGATCAGGTCGACGTTTTCGTTCGGCGACAGGGTGTAGTCACCGGATTTCCGGGTCGACACCAGATCATTGACGAATTTCATGTTCTCGTCGAGGTTGGCGTTCGCCTGCGCAACGGTGTGGCGCATTTCCTCAGTCGCGGACATGTAGTGCACTTCGTCGGTAACAGTGCCGTCCTTGACGATCCGGTACGGTGTTTCGATGAAGCCGTATTTGTTCACCCGGGCAAAAGTCGCCAGCGAGTTGATCAGACCAATGTTCGGGCCTTCCGGCGTTTCAATCGGACACATCCGGCCATAGTGGGTCGGGTGCACGTCGCGCACCTCAAAGCCCGCACGTTCACGCGTCAGACCACCCGGTCCAAGCGCCGAAAGACGGCGTTTGTGGGTGACTTCCGACAGCGGGTTGGTTTGGTCCATGAACTGCGACAGCTGGCTGGAGCCAAAGAATTCGCGCACGGCGGCCGCGGCCGGTTTGGCGTTGATCAGATCCTGCGGCATCACAGTGTCGATTTCGACGCTGGACATCCGTTCCTTGATCGCGCGCTCCATACGAAGCAGGCCAACACGGTACTGGTTTTCCATCAATTCGCCGACCGAGCGCACCCGGCGGTTGCCGAGGTGGTCAATGTCGTCGATGTCGCCACGACCGTCGCGCAGATCGACCAATGCCTTGATACATTGAACGATGTCGTCCCGATCCAGCGTCCGCTGGGTGTCTTCCTTGTCAAGCGCAAGGCGCATGTTCATCTTCACGCGGCCAACCGCCGACAGGTCATACCGTTCGCTGTCAAAGAACAGGGTATCGAACAGCGCCGAAGCGGCTTCGACGGTGGGCGGCTCGCCCGGGCGCATCACACGATAGATGTCCATGAGCGCGGTGTCGCGGTTCATGTTCTTGTCCATCGCCATGGTGTTGCGCATGTAGGCGCCGACGGTGATGTTGTCGATGTCCAGAACCGGGATCTCGGTGATGCCCGCGTCCACCAGATCTTTCAGCGTGCCACCTGTGACATCGCCGTCCTTGTCGAGTTCCCAGGTCAGCTCATCCCCGGCTTCGACGTAAATCGCGCCGGTTTCTTCGTTGATGATGTCCTTGGACACGAATTTGCCGGCGATCTGTTCGAACGGCACCAGAAGATCGGTGACCTTGGCTTCGTCGATCAGTTTCTTGACCGCCCGCGGCGTCACTTTCTTGCCAGCTTCGGCAATGATCTCGCCCGTGGCGGCATCCACCAGGTCATGCGTCGGACGGGTTCCGCGCGCACGTTCCGGGAAGAACTTGGTGACCCAGCCCTCACCCCGGCGCAGGGTGTAGGTCACGGTGTTGTAATAGGCGTCCATGATCGCCTCTTGATCGAGACCCAGCGAATACAGCAGGGTTGTCACCGGCAATTTGCGGCGACGGTCGATCCGGGCGAATACGATGTCCTTGGCGTCGAATTCGAAATCCAGCCAGGACCCGCGATAGGGAATGATGCGGCAGGCGAACAGAAGCTTGCCCGACGAGTGGGTCTTGCCCTTGTCATGGTCAAAGAACACGCCCGGCGAACGGTGCATCTGGGACACGATCACACGTTCGGTGCCGTTGACAACAAAGGTACCATTTGGCGTCATCAGGGGCATATCGCCCATGAACACGTCCTGCTCCTTGATGTCCTTAACGGATTTGGCGCCGGTATCTTCGTCGATATCAAACACGATCAGACGCAACGTCACCTTGAGAGGTGCGCTGTAGGTCAGGTCGCGCTGCTGACATTCCTCAACATCGAATTTCGGCTTTTCCAACGCGTAATCGACGAATTCGAGAACGGCAGTCTCGTTGAAATCCTTGATCGGGAAAACCGACTGGAAAACGCCTTTGATACCTTCACCATCCATCGGCGTCAGCTGATCGCCGGACTTCAGGAACAAGTCGTAAGAAGATTTCTGAACCTCGATAAGGTTCGGCATTTCCAGCACTTCACGGATTTTGCCGTAATACCGACGAAGACGTTTCTGGCCTAGGAAGCTTTGCGCCATGACAGATGTCACCTTTCACATTTCTCAACGGTTGCGTCCGCTGTCGGGCTACAGCGACGCCGCCATCAGAGACGACAATGGTCGGATCCATGCCTGGCCGCCGTCCCACCGACTGCCTCCCGATCCTTTGACCCGTGTCTTGGAAAACCCCATTCGGATGGGGCTTGCCAAGACGGGATCGGCAGGGCCCGGGGAATCCCCGGCCCTGCCTCGTTCTGTCGCTCTCCCTCAGGAGCATGAGATCCCGGAACATGTCCGGGATGACCACAGCCCCATCGGGACAGAGATCACTTCAGTTCGACTTCAGCACCAGCTGCTTCGAGCTTCTTCTTGATCTCTTCGGCTTCGTCTTTGGACACTTGTTCCTTGACGGCTTTGCCACCCGCTTCGACCAGCTCTTTGGCTTCTTTCAGGCCAAGACCGGTGATGCCGCGGACTTCTTTGATCACGTTGATCTTTTTGTCGCCTGCAGCTTTCAGGATCACGTCGAATTCGGTCTGCTCTTCAGCAGCAGCCGCGCCCGCGCCATCGGCAGGGCCGGCCATCATCACTGCGCCGCCAGCTGCGGGCTCGATGCCGTATTCGTCTTTGAGGATGGTTTTCAGTTCTTGTGCTTCCAGCAGGGTCAGACCAACGATGTCTTCTGCCAGTTTTTTCAGATCAGCCATTTTTGACTCTTTCCGTATCTAGATGTGTTCCAACGTGTGAGTTTCAACCCCACGAAAGTCTCTTGGTTTGCCTTACGCCGCTTCTGCCCGTTCCTCGATAGTCGAGAGGATGGAGGCGATATTCGAAGCTGGTGCGCCAATGGCCCCGGCAATGTTCGAAGCAGGTGCGCCGATACAACCAACGATCGAAGAGATAAGCTCTTCGCGCGACGGCATTTTCGACACGGCTTCGACACCGGCCCGGTCCAGTGCAGTTTCACCCATTGCCCCGCCAAGGATTTCGAACTTCTTGTTCTCTTTGGCAAAGTCCTCGACCACTTTGGCTGCTGCCACAGGGTCTTCGGAATAGGTGAGCACGGTCATACCCGTCAGAAAGTCAGCAATGCTTGCGCAGGGCTTCCCATCCAGGGCGATCTTGGCGAGCCTGTTTTTGGCGACACGCACAGCGCCACCCGCGTCGCGAGCACGCGCGCGGAGGTCTTGCATCTCGGCAACCGTGAGACCTTCGTAGTGGGCAACCACTACGACGCCAGAGCTTTCGAAGATCTGGCCGAGTTCCTCGACCAATTTCTCTTTCTGGGCTCTATCCACAGTTTCACTCCATTAGTTGGAGGGGGACCCCTCCGGCTCAGTTCTGCCAGACAAATGCCTGACAACGCAGTCCGTACGGGTCGTCACAAACGAGAGCCCGGAACACATCCCGGGAGCGTATGTCTCTTCCCGTCTCGGGCAGGAATTATCGGCACTGGCCGACCCACCGTCTCGGACGAAATAAGGGCGCCTGCGAATCACGCGGGTGCCCTCGCTCTGTAGAATAGGTGTTTTGCCGGGAAATGCCAAGGGCAAGAATGAACTTTGCGATACTCGGCCGACGCATGCCGGGGGGCCAGTCGGTGCAAGGTCGTATCAGATCAACAAGCGCCTAAGGTCCGCCGCCTGATGGATCGGTGTGCCGCGGTTGTCCGCGCGGGTTCAATCGCGCTGGTCCCGTCACATTGGCTAATTCGCCATAGATCTGACTTCTTGCAGCACATACCCAAATAGTTGGCACAATGAAAGACCGCCCCCCCATGGGATGGCAAGTGCCGAATTCAGGCTGCATTCACCTCGGGGCGGTCGCCGGGGCCCAAATCAGCCAGCCGCGATATCAGGGCCTTTTTCGATACCGGCTTGCCAATCACATCGTTCATCCCGTGACCGAGGTAGTCCTGCACCTGATGTTCCATCACATTTGCGGTGACCGCAATGATATGCGTTGGAGGGCGGTCATTGGCAATTTCCATTTCGCGGATGCGTTTTGTCGCCTCTATCCCATCCATGACGGGCATCTGGATATCCATCAAAATGACATCGAATTCCCCACCTGTAACTGCCGTAACCGCTTCGGCGCCATCATTGGCCTCTTCGACGCGGCCGCCGGTATTTTTCAGAAACCTGCGCAAGATCATGCGATTGGTGGAATTATCGTCCACCACCAGAACCCGCAGATTGACCACCCCGTCGCTGACCTCTGTCGGGGTGTCCTTGGTCGTGGCTTGGGTCTTTGGCGCCACCGCTGGCAGCGGCAGATCAAACCAGAACTCTGCCCCGTGTCCAAGGATGCTGTTGACGCGAAGCTCGCTGCCCATGGCGCGGACCAATTGGCCGGAAATCGTCAACCCAAGGCCGGTTCCGCCATGTTTGCGTGTGATGCTGGCATCAGCCTGGGTAAACGGTTGAAAAATCGTTTTTTGCGCCTCAATCGCAATCCCCGGGCCAGTATCCTTGACCGAGAACTGGATTCTGCCCTCCTCCGGTGCCAGTTTTGCCGACAGACGCACCGTCCCATGGGCGGTGAATTTGATCGCATTGCTAATCAAATTATGCAGGATTTGGCGCAAACGCGTGGCATCCCCCACAACCATCTGTGGAATATCCGGCGAAATCTCGACCTCAAACCTCAAACCTTTGTCGCGTGACACGCCCCGATACAGCGCCTGCGCGGTATTCAACGCCTCACCAATATCAAATTGCCGGTTCTCGATCACGATCGCGCCGGCCTCGACCTTGGACAGGTCCAAAACATCGTTCAACGTATTCAACAGCAATTCACCGGATTGACGTATGACAGTCACACAGGCGCGTTGATCCGGATTCAAATTCGAGTCGGCCAATTCACTGTTCATGCCCAGAATACCATTCAAAGGCGTGCGAATTTCGTGGCTGACATTGGCCAGAAACCGCGTCTTGGCCTCATTGGCCTGTGCGGCTGCGCGGCTGAGCTGCCTTTCGCGGCGCTGCGCGATCCCGGCAAAGATGATTTCGGCGATAACATAAAGCACCAGAAAGGCCATCAAGGCGACAATCAAGGCCTGCACTCTCACCGAGCGGGCGTTTGCACCAATCCCCAAAGTGACTTCAGCGAAATCTCGCCCCTGGAAAGTGTCTATCCAGATCACACGTAGCTCACCGGATAATTCCGTAAGCTCCCGCGCCATGACAATGGAATCGCGCGGCGCAATTATTGGACGGTCAAATATGACCTCCTCCCGTTCACCGAGAAATTCCCTGTATCGCTGCAAGAGCGACCTGATTTCGGGGGTGTCGCCGACATTGGTCTGCTCCAGCACATCAACCCGGCTCCACAAAAGATCAAAGCGCCGTTGCACATCCGTGCGTTTCACCTCGCCCGTGGATTGCAGCCGCAAAGCCAGCGAAAGACGCTGTGATTCAAATACAAGCTCGCTGACCTTCCAGGAATTGGCCGAAACCTCCTGCATGGCCCGTTCCTTGGCCAGGTTCACTTCCCCCCTTTGGGCCACAAAGAGAACAGCCAAAGCGACGATCGCGGCCACCGCAACAGTCGCTCTGAGTGTCCGCCCATTTTCTTTGAGGGAATTCCACACCGCGCCCGTTCCTTATCAGGGGCCAATATGAAGCTTGGCCAGCTGCCAAACCATTTCATTGTCGAAAGGTTTTTCCTTGGCTTCAGCCTCGGTCAAGGGAAAGACGATCCAGATTGGCCCCTTGTCGCGGATCCGCATGGGTTTGCCATCAATATCCATCGCCAGGATCGCCGAATGCTTGAACACCAGATCCAGAGGAAACTCCGTGGCGTAATCATTGATGGCCGTCGCTCTCAACGTCTCGCCATCGGCGCCAACTGCCTCCAGCACAGAGGCCACTGTTGGCCCGGCGAAATGCTGCAGACCAGAGGTAAAGGAGGTATAGGTGTCAACCTGGCGCCAATCCAGCGCCTCCAGCATGGGCCGATCAAATTGCACCCCAACCGACGAATTCGTCGCGGTGATGGCCCCCGAAACCGTTAAAATGACCTCACTCTCGGGCTTGGCTATGTCAGCTCTGGCGGCGGATGCCGCGCAGAACACGGCCAGAACAAGGAGGGAAATGAGATTTCGAAACATGGTGTTCCTTTCGACTGCGGTGACGACTCACAGTCAAATTGCGCGAAATCTCCTAAGAAAACCTTCCCGTCAAAAAAAAACGCGCCACAAGGGCGCGTTTTTCGATCACATTTTTACGAGAATTCACTCAGCGTGTGCTGAATCCACCGCAACGGTCACACCCGGGCCCATTGTCGAAGACAGCGAAATCTTCTTCATATAGGTTCCCTTGGCGCCTGCGGGACGGGCCTTGGCCACGGCACCGACAAAGGCGCGAATGTTTTCGGCCAGCTTGCCCGCATCAAACGAGGCTTTGCCCACACCCGCGTGCACAACGCCGGCTTTTTCGACCTTGAACTGAACTTCGCCGCCTTTGGCCGCCTTGACGGCGTCCGCGACATCCATGGTCACCGTGCCAACCTTGGGGTTCGGCATCAGGTTGCGGGGGCCAAGAACCTTGCCCAGACGACCCACAACCGGCATCATGTCAGGTGTCGCGATGCAACGATCAAAGTCGATCTTGCCGCCCTGAACGATTTCCATCAGATCTTCTGCGCCAACAATGTCCGCGCCTGCGGCCTGGGCCTCTTCGGCCTTGGGACCACGGGCAAACACAGCCACGCGCACATTTTTGCCGGTGCCGTTCGGCAGACCAACCACGCCGCGCACCATTTGGTCCGCATGACGGGGGTCAACACCAAGGTTCACAGCGATCTCAACGGTTTCGTCGAATTTCGCATTGGCGCTGGCCTTGATCAGATCAACCGCTTCTTCAACGGTGATATTGTCTTTGCCAACAAATGCATCGCGTGCCGCGCGGGTACGTTTTCCAAGTTTTGCCATCTTACTTCACCTCGATGCCCATAGAGGTCGCCGAACCGACGATGATCTTCATCGCGGCTTCGATGTCGTTCGCGCTGAGGTCTTTCATCTTGGCCTCGGCAATCTCACGCACCTGCTTCACGGTCACCGAGCCGACAACTTCGCGCGACGGGGTTTTTGCACCGGATTTCAGCTTGGCAGCTTTTTTCAGGTAGTAGGACGCCGGCGGCGTCTTGATGTCCATGGTAAAGGACTTGTCCTGATAATAGGTGATCACGGTCGGGCACGGCGCGCCGGGCTCCATATCCTGTGTCTTGGCATTGAAAGCCTTACAGAATTCCATGATGTTGATGCCGCGCTGACCCAGCGCCGGACCGACGGGGGGGGACGGGTTTGCCTGCCCTGCGGGCACCTGCAGCTTCATGCTGCCTACAAGCTTCTTGGCCATTTGGCCTCTCCTTTTTCATCGGCGTGCGAAGAGATGCACACCCTAAATGCCGAAACGCGTTCCGACCTTTACACTGCGTGGTGCGGCGCCGGCACGCGTGCCCTTGCCTCCCACAAACGAACGGACCTCGCGGCCCGCAAGGTGCGCATTGACTGCGCGACCTGCACTCACATCTGTTTGGCGACCTGAGTGAATTCCAGTTCGACCGGTGTTTCCCGTCCAAAGATGGACACCGAAACCTTGAGCCGTTGGTTGTCTTCGTCGACCTCTTCGATAAGACCGTCGAAGTCTTCGAACGGACCGTCAGAGACCTTAACTTTTTCGCCCACTTCAAAGTGGATCAAGGTGCGCGGCGTTTCCTCGCCCTCGGCCACCCGGCCAAGAATCGCTTCGACTTCGGCATCGCGCATCGGCATCGGGCGCCCCTGGGGGCCCAGAAATCCGGTGACGCGGTTGATCGAATTGATCAGGTGATAGCCCTGATCCGACATTTCCATCCGCACCAGCACATAGCCCGGCATAAAGCGACGTTCGGTGGTCACCTTCTTGCCGCGACGGACCTCGATCACCTCTTCGGTGGGCACCAGAACCTCTTCGATCTGATCTTCAAGCCCATGCTCTTCCACCGACGTTCTGATCTGTTCGGCAATTTTCTTCTCGAAATTCGAGAGGACGCTTACCGAATACCACCGTTTTGCCATCTGGCGCTCACCTTCGTCCTGCTTGGTCTGTGTGACCGAAATATGTTATTCTTCAACACCTTGGCATCGCCCGGCATCACATCCCGGAATAAAAAATCGGCGCGAGGGCCGAATCGCCACGCGCCAGACATCTTGGGATGACGCGTCTTTACCCGCGCGACATGTCGAATTCAAGGGGCGACGCCCCAACCCGGCCCTTAGCCGAACATGCCCAATACAGCCTGAAGCCCGCCCCGGATCGCCAGATCGACCAACGCGAAAAAGATCGCGGTCAGGGTTGCCATGATGAACACCATCACGGTGGTCAACAAAACTTCGCGTCGGGTCGGCCAGACGACCTTGGAGACTTCGGCGCGCACCTGCTGGATGAACTGAAGGGGGTTCGTCATTGCCATGTTTTCGTCCTTGAAGAGGTTAGAGGTGCAGATACGCGGGGTCCCGGCGGAATTCAAGGTCCGCAATTGCCAGGTTGGCATTCAGGCTGGCCCGACGCGCACCAATTTGATGGCTAAAAATTAGGCATGCGTCAAAAAATGCTCAGCCATTGTGCACGTCAACTGTGGCACCTGCGGCGATCCCTGCCTAGTCTCACGTCATGACCAATGCACTCCCACTGCTCGTCTTCACGGATCTCGACGGCACTTTGCTGGACCATGCGACCTATTCCTATGCGCCTGCACTCCCGGCACTGGAGGCCCTGAAATCCATTGGCGCCGGTGTGACACTGGCCACCAGCAAAACCGCAGCCGAGGTCGCACCGCTGCGCGCCGAACTCGGGCTGGAGGCCTGGCCCGCAATTGTCGAGAATGGCGCCGGACTTTTGGACAGCGGCGCAACGGCCGGGTCGGATGACAAGATCTACCGCGACATCCGGGATCGGTTGGCGCAACTGCCCGGCAAGCCATCCTGTTTTCGCGGCTTCGGCGACATGAATGACGCCGAGGTCGCAGAAATCACCGGATTGCCGCTCGAAAATGCGGCCAATGCCCGGCGACGTGCGTTCAGCGAACCGGGCATCTGGACCGGCCCCCCCGCCGAATTGCACGCATTCCTCGACACCGCCGCCACGGTCGGATTACACGCCCGGCGCGGCGGTCGGTTTCTGACGTTTTCACTGGGCCAGACCAAAGCCGGCCAAATGGCCAACCTGATCACGCGCTTCAGGCCCAGCGCGACGCTGGCGCTTGGCGATGCCCCCAATGACATCGAAATGCTGGACACAGCCGATGCCGGGGTGATCATCGCAAATGCCCATGGCCAGCCGCTGCCCACCCTGCCCGGCGAAGAGAGCGGCCGTATTCGCCGCAGCGTCCTGCCCGGCCCCAGCGGCTGGAACGTCGCTGTTCTGGCGCATCTACAACAAATACCCTGACCCATTCCCAGATCGCAAAGGCGACCCCCGATGGCTGACTTTCACCAGAACGGCAATATCACCACCCTGCACAATCTGCGCACCCGCGGTCTCGACGACCTCGAATATGAATTGACGACCTATGCCCAGACGCGAAAAATTTCTCTGATCCTGCCGTCCCTGTTTTCAGAACTAGAGGGCGAGGCGCTGCCGCATATCCTCGAAGAACTGGCGCGCGTGCCTTACCTGCACCGGATCATTATCGGCTTGGATCGCGCGGACGAGGCACAATACCGCAAGGCGCGGGCGTTTTTTGCCACCCTGCCCCAAACCCATACGGTGATCTGGAACGACAGCCCCCGGATGCTGGAGCTTGGCGCGCGGCTTGAAAAACGCGGCCTGGCACCACAAGAACCCGGCAAGGGCAAAAACGTCTGGACCTCCATCGGCTATCTGATTGGCTGCGCCGACAGCGCGGTTCTGGCGCTCCATGATTGTGACATCCTGACCTATGAACGCGAAATGCTGGCGCGTCTGGTCTATCCGGTGGCAAACCCTTCCTTTCCCTATCAAATGTCCAAGGGGTATTATCCCAGAATCGGCGATGAAAAACTGAATGGCCGGGTCACCCGCCTGCTGGTCAGCCCGCTGCTCATTGCCTTGAAAAAGGTCATCGGCGATCGCGACTACCTCGATTACCTGCGATCGTTCCGCTATCCGCTTTCGGGTGAATTTGCCATGCGCACGCCCATCCTGCCGGATCTGCGCATACCGTCAGACTGGGGGCTGGAAATCGGCACGTTAAGCGAAGCCTGGCGCAATCTGGCGCCGAAATCGGTCTGTCAGGTCGAGATTTCAGATGCCTATGACCACAAACATCAGGTGCTCTCACCCGAGGACGCCAGCAAAGGCCTGTCACGTATGTCGACCGACATCTGCAAGGCAATTTTCCGCAAACTGGCCGCAGACGGCACCGTGTTCACCCCAAATGTGTTCCGCACGCTGAAAGCAACCTATTACCGCTCCGCGCTTGACCTGCTGGAAGGATATTACAACGACGCAAAAATGAACGGCCTCGCCCTTGATCGCCATAGCGAGGAAAAGTCGATTGAGCTGTTTGCCGAAAACATCATCCTCGCCGGCCAGATCTTTCTCGATAACCCACATGAAACACCGTTCATCCCGACATGGAACCGGGTGCACGCCGCGGAACCACAATTCCTGAATGATCTGCGCGCCGCCGTGGCCGCGGATGAGGCAGAATTTTCCGCACAGTAACCCCACCCAGTTTTAGCATCGCGCCCCTACCTGTTGGTCTCGGGCCCCCGCCTTTCATCTGACCAAAAATATCTCGGGGGGTTTGGGGGGCTGGCCCCCCATCCTATCTGCGGTTTGGGGGGCTGGCCCCCCATCCTATCTGCGGTCTGGGGGACTGGCCCCGCCTCTTACCAATGGTCTGGACGCCAAGGCGAATTTACGCCCTGTTGGTAATCCACCGGCATTGGTATGGCGCAAAAACGATGTCCTCACCCGCCGCAAGGATCTCTTCCCCGGTCATAAGATCCAGCCAATGATCGCCCTCAATCAGGTTCACCGCAGATGGGGCGATGCGGACCTCTTCGTCGCTGACATTGTGCAGCGCAAAAATCGACTGCGCCCGATCCAGGCTCTGCCGCCACAATCCGAAAATCCGGTCATCCAGCGTCAGCGTGAACTGTGTCGCATTGGGGTGAAAGGCCGATTGCCGCCCGCGTATTTTCATCCGGGCCGAAATTTGCGCCAGAACCTGTGACTGGGTGCTGTCCGGATCGTCCAGCCGTTCCAGCAGGGTCGGGTAATCCCAGCGATGACGGTTGATCGCCCGGTTCATGCCACGCCGCTCCACGCCCTCATGATCATTGGGCGTCGCCAGCATGGAATGAATGTAAAACGCCGGGATCCCCTCCAGCGACATCACGATTGTCTGCGAACACAGGAACCGGGCGATGTGGTGGGTATCCTTGCCCTTAAAGGTCTGGCCCACGGCCTCAAAGAAGCTACAGTTCAGCTCGTAAGGCTCCTCTCCGCCATCGGGCAGCGTGCGCATCGACACAAGCCCGCCAATGTCGCGCACGGTGTCGATCATCCGCGCCTTTTCCTCGGGTGGCAGCACACCTTCGGCCGGGCGCATGCCAATCCCATCGTGGCTGGCGGTGAAGTTGAGGTAAGCACAGCCCAGTTGCGCCGGGGGCATGGAGGTTTGCCAGCGGTGCAAATACCGGGCTGAACCTGATTGCATCGCGTGCAGGATCAGCGGCGGCAGCGGAAAATTATAGACGACATGTGCTTCGTTGCGATTGCCGAAATAGCTAAGGTTCTCGGTTCGTGGCACATTGGTTTCGGTCAGCAAGACCACGGTTTCCAAGGCATAGTCGCACAACAGGCGCATCAGCTGAACAATGGCATGGGTCTGCGGCAGGTGGATGCAATTGGTGCCCGCCTCTTTCCAGACAAAGGCCACCGCATCCATCCGCAGGGTCCGCACCCCATTGTCGATATGCAGCCGGATGATGCGCAGCATCTCCAGCAGGACTTCCGGATTGCGAAAATCCAGGTCAATCTGATCATGGCTAAAGGTACACCATACGTGGCGCTTGCCGTTCGATGTCTCGACCTCCTGAAGCAGCGGCGTGGTACGGGGGCGGACCACCAGGGACACATCCTCTGCGGGGTCAGCTTCGAAAAAGAACTTGTCATAGGGCTCTTGTCCCTGACGATAGGCATTGAACCACGGGCCTTGTGACGACACGTGGTTCAGCACCAGATCGGACATCAGATAGAAATTCTCGGCAATTCGGCGAATGTCAGCCCAGCTGCCCAGTTCCGGGTTCACGGCGCGATAGTCGGTCACGGCAAATCCATCGTCCGAGGTGAAGGGAAAGAACGGCAGAATATGCACGCCGTTCACCACGCCCTTCATCTTGCGCAACAGGAAATCGTGCAAAAGATCCAGCGGCTTGTGCGCACCGTCGACAATCGAATTGCCATAGGTGATCAACACCGCATCTTGTTCCGACCACAGGTTGTTTGACGGCGGCCGCCCACGTTTGCGGCGATGGCCATTGTCCGGCCAGAACGCTTCGACGATCTGACTGGACAGAATATCACAATCCAGATCGGGATAAATTTCGCGAACAAGCCCGGTCAGCCGGGCGGTGAATGTGGCTGAGGCACGCGCCATGAGGTCGTCCAATCCTTTTAGTCAGCGGGGGGTCACACCCCACCAGGTCAATTCACACGTGTCATGGCCGCCGGTGTCAAATCCAACACCCCCCCAAACGCCATTAAATCGGGCAATCCACGCGTCTGGGCCCACGACAGCCCAAAAATTAATCATCTGCCAGGTCAGACGAGCGCAGACAGGACGACTTTAACCCGGGTCTAGGTCTCGTCAATTGGACCACGTTTCCAATCGCCCCGGTACATCCGGGTGTGGAATGGCGGGAATTTCACCAATTCCTCGAACAGCAACAAGGAAAAGATCCAAAAGACCGAGAGATCCAGCCACAAGATCATGATTGCGGTGACCGGCACCCGGAACAACCATTGTGACCAAATGAAAACATGCATGACATAGATGGTTTCCCCCCCCGCCCGCAGGCTGTTGCCGCAGATCGCATTTGACCCCTTGGGAAAGGGCAGAAGCAAGAGCACGGGCAGAAAGCTGAACAATGTGGCGCGCGTGTCCGGGTGCAGGTTGGCATAGATTTGCCCCGACGACAGGCAGATCACCAGATAGAAGGCCGCCACAACCGCCGCCGCGATAAAGGCCCCGCGCCATGCCCCACGCAGGAACCGGTCCAGATCAGCCTCGGCAACCTTGCGCCCCAAAAGCTGGGCCACGATGATGCCGGTCGCCTGCGCCCAGGAAATGCCAAATGTACCGGCAACCTGAACCCAGGGCAGGATAAGTGTCATGGCCGCAAATTGATTGACCGACAGAGTGGCATACAACAGACCGCACACGCTGTTGGCGGTGGTGGCGCTGACGAATGTGGCGGCAATCGGCAGCGAAAATACCAGATGCCGGCGCAGGGACGCCACAAAGGTGCCATTGCGCCAACCGCTGACAGTCAGAAAACCGCCGGTCTTGCGCCACAGGCAGACCGCCAGAAATCCGACCTGAAGCACCGCAGCAATTGCACTGCCCCATGCCGCGCCGACCACGCCCAGCGCCGGAAGTCCGAAATGCCCGTGAATCAGCACCACGCTGGCGCCCACATTGACCGGCACCGCCAACAAGTAACTGTAAAGCGGCAACCGCGTGTCACCGCAGCCATTGAAAAAGCTGCTCAGACATTGGCCGACCGCCTCGCCCAGAATGACAATGGCAAACACCGTCAGATAGCTGCGCGCCTGGGCATTCACCCAAGGATCATGCGCCAGGGCGTCGATCATCGGACCGCCCGCCAGTGCAAGGATCAAAAGCCCGCCCAAGGTGACAACCAGATTGATCGTCAAACCGGAATAGAGCGCCGATTTCAAAAACGCAGCTTCGCCAGAGCCAAAGGCCTGGGCCACCCGGATCTGTGTGGCATTGGCAAAGGAAAAAATCACCCCCAGAAGCAGCCCGGCAATCGCCGCCGCCAGCCCCAGAACCGCGACGGCAACTTCGCCCAGCGACGACACCAGCCAGGCGTCGATGACGACGATGCCGTGCAACATGATCGCCTTGATCGTCATCGGCCAAGCCAGATTGAACACCGCAGCCGTTGACGGCGCAGCTGCTAAGGGTCGCGTGTCAGTCATATTCGGAACATTTCCGGTGCAATGGATGCGCCTGTTAACCAGGATAAACGCTCATCATCACAACCCGCAGCCCAATGGGCGCGCGACCTGTGACATCATCAAAAGTCAAGCTGTCAGTATCTGGTATTCCAGTTGACCAGAGAGGTCAACCACCGGGCACCGGGCCGGAATTAATGTGTCATCGGCTCAAAATAATCGGCATTGGATTGGGTGATCGACGCGATTGTCGCATCCAGCCGCGACAGATGCAGCATGCCCATGTCCACCGCCGCCTGGGCATCGCCGCTTTTGACGGCCTTGGCCATTTCTTCGTGATCCGCCAGCAATTCGGGCATCCGCGATTCCTTGGACAGGCCAAGCATGCACAACCGGTCGACCTTGGCCTTTTCGGATGAGATCACCTCAAATGCGAAATCAACCTTGGCGATCTCGCAAAGCGCCTGATGGAAATCGTAATCCAACACGCCAAAGGCCTCATAATCATTGTCCTCGATCGCGCGGCGTTGGCGCGCGATATGGATGTCCAGCCGCGATGCGCCAATATCGTCGCAATTTGCGGCAGCACGGCGCAGAACTTCGGCCTCGACAGAGGCGCGGACAAAGCGGCTTTTTTCGATTTCGCGAATGGAAAACCGGCGCACTTCGGTGGCGCGTTGCGGACGGATCAAAAGCAGATCAAGATTGGCCAATCGGCTAAAGGCATCCCGCACCGGCTGGCGCGACACACCGAATTTCGTTGCGATGTCAGCCTCTGACAGTTTGTCGCCAGGGCGCAACGCAAGCGTGGCAATCTGATCATACAGATCGTCAAATATGGCGTCCACAGTGGTTCTGCGTTCACCCACGTGATTGACCTGTGCCATCTCGATTCCTCCTGATAACGGCTAGATAGCCATGTTTCGCCTTAATATCCAGTTGCCTCGGCGGCTGTTTTTACCACCGTGGCACCTGGCGCACATAGTTCGGGATGTATTTCAGCATCTCGTCGGTATCGTCGCGGTCGCGCACCATCGCCCGCTCATAGAGATCATGTAGTTCCGCGACCGCAGCATGATCCAGCTCAACGCCCAGCCCCGGCCCCTCGGGCACTTGCACAGTGCCGTTGCGGAAAACAGGTCGCCCACCTTTGACGATTTCCTTGCTCGACCAGGGATAATGCGTGTCACAATCATAGGTCAGATTGGGGGTCGCCGCCGCCACATGGCACATGGCCGCCAATGAAATCCCCAGATGCGAATTGGAATGCATCGACACGCCCAACCCCGCCGCGCGACACATGTCGCCCAGATGCACCGCACCCGTCGCCCCGCGCCAGTAGTGATGGTCCGACAGGACAATCTGCACCGCATCCTTTTTGACCGCCTCGAAGATCTCTTCGAATTCGACCACCACTAGGTTGGTCGCCAGCGGCATATCGGTCTGGGCCGACAATTCCGCCATGGCCTCCATGCCGCGACAGGGATCTTCGAGATATTCCAGAACGCCCCCCTCGACACCGCCAAGATCCTTGATCACCTTCAGCGCCGTTGGCACGGTCCAGGCCCCCATCGGATCAATCCGCAAAGGATGATGCGGAAAGGTCTCGCGCAGTTTCAACATGGTTTCGACTTCGAGATCGGGCTCAAGAACGCCGCCCTTCAGCTTCAGAGATTTGAAACCGTATTGGCCAACAAACTCCTGGGCCTGCGCCACAAGCGCATCCGGCGTCATCACTTCGCCCATGATATCGGGGCCAAAGGTGGTGTCCTGCTTTTCGAATTTGAAGAAAAGATAGCCGCCAAAGCTGATCGTCTTGCGCGTCGCCCCGCCGAGAAGTTCGTATATTGGCCGCCCGACCTCCTTGCCGCGCAAATCAAGGCAGGCGATTTCAAACGCGGAATAGACCACATCCACCACCTTGTGATCGGCCAGGGCGGTCGGGGCATTGATCCCGCCCGCATCCGGCAGCGCCGCTTCGATCCGGCGGCGCAGATCGCGCAGGTCATAAGGGTCCAGCCCTTCCAGCCGCGCCTGCACCGCGCGCAACCCATCCAAGGTCCGCGCCGCGCCATATGTTTCGGCAAGGCCGACAAGGCCGGTATCGGTCTTCACCTGAATGACCGACCGCAGAAACACCGATTGGTGCACGCCCTTGGTATTGGCCAGCGGCACATCCGGGATGGCGATCGGTGTGACGATAACTTCGGTGATTTTCATGGCATTTCCTCCGTCCCGGACCGGACGCCTCCCTCATTTGCGACTCTCATGTTTATACTAGTATTCCAGATTACTTACTAGTATACCAGATGAAAGTTTCAGCGAATCGCATCACTCGGCTCACGGCATGAGGCCGCGATCAGGGTGAGCGACCGCAGGGCCATCGGCCGGTTGCGGGTCAATTGGAGGGAGGGGACATGTCAGGGGTTCGTTTAGAGGGCATCGTAAAGGCCTATGGTGCGGTTCAGGTGGTCCATGGGATCGACCTGGAAGTACAGGAAAAGGAATTTGTCGTTTTGGTCGGTCCGTCCGGCTGCGGAAAATCCACAACCTTGCGGATGATCGCCGGGTTGGAAGAGATCTCCGACGGCGACCTGACAATTGACGACCGGCATGTGAACCGGGTTGCACCCAAGGATCGCGATGTGGCGATGGTGTTCCAGAACTACGCGCTTTATCCGCATCTGAACGTCGCCGACAATATCGCCTTTGGTCTGCGTATCCGCAAGGAAAGCAAGGAAACCATCGCCTCTTCGGTCGAAGAGGTTGGCGGCATCCTCGGCCTGACACCGTATCTTGAACGTCGTCCGGCGGACCTGTCGGGCGGTCAGCGCCAGCGGGTCGCCATGGGCCGTGCCATCGTGCGCCGCCCCAAGGTGTTCCTGTTCGATGAACCCCTGTCCAACCTTGATGCCAAGTTGCGGACCCAGATGCGGGCGGAAATCAAGCGCTTGCACAAGCGTCTCGGCGTCACCTCGATCTATGTGACCCACGACCAGGTCGAAGCGATGACCCTGGCCGACCGCATCGTCGTCATGCACGACGGCCGGATCGAACAGATCGGCAGCCCGATGGACCTGTTCCTGAACCCGAAAAACACCTTTGTCGCCGGGTTCCTGGGGTCGCCGCCAATGAACATGGTCAAGGCCACCATCGCCGCCGGCGATCAGGGTCCTGTCGCGGAATTCGACGGCCAGCGCGTCCGGCTTCAGCAGATCCCGGCACTGACCAACGCCGTCGGCCTGGAAGTGATCCTGGGCATCCGCCCGGAATTCGTGTCGGTCGCGGATCAAAACGACCCGAACCTTGTCGGGCTGGACATCGACCTGGTGGAAACACTGGGCTCCGAGGCACTGATCCATGCCAGCCTGCAGGGTGAACCCTTTGTCATCCGCACCGATACCGTCGGCCAGATGCACATTCTGGACGGCATCAAGGGCTTCACCATCGAACCGAACCTCGTCAAGGTCTTCGACGCCAAAACCGGCGAGGCGTTGCCCGGGCAGGTGCTGGAACAATGAGCAACGATCCCAATTTCACCGGTGCCGGGGGGCCAACGACCGAAGAACTTGTCTTCGATGCAAAGGAAGCCCAGCGCCGCCGCAAGCCCAGCACAATGCAGCGGGTCGGCGATCACATGAAACGGGAATGGCAGCTCTATGTCATGCTGGTCCCGACGATCCTCTGGCTCGTGATCTTTTTGTACAAACCGATGTACGGGCTTCAGATCGCCTTCAAGGATTATTCAATCTTCCGCGGCGTGGCGAACAGCCCCTGGATCGGGCTGGAACATTTCCAGACCCTGTTCGGCAATGACCAGTTCATTCGCGCCCTGCGCAACACGATCATCATCAGCTTCTATGGCTTGATCTTCGGCTTTCCCATGCCGATCCTGCTGGCGCTGATGTTCAACGAGATCCTGAAGCAGACCTTCAAGAAGACGGCCCAGACCATCGTCTATCTGCCGCACTTCGTCTCTTCGGTGATCATCGCCGGTATCGTAATCACGGCCTTTTCCCCAAGTGCGGGCATCGTCAACACCTTCCTTGGGGCGCTGGGTGTCGATCCGATCTACTTCCTGACCAAGCCTGAATGGTTCCGTCCGATCTTTGTCGGCACCGGTATCTGGCAGGAGGCAGGGTTCCAGTCGATCGTCTATCTCGCGGCCATCGCAGGTGTCTCTCCGACGCTCTATGAATCGGCTGTGGTCGATGGTGCCAGCCGCTGGCAGATGATGTGGAAGATCACACTGCCGTCGATCCTTCCGACCATCATCATCATGCTCATCATCCGCATCGGCAACATGCTGGAGGTCAGCTTCGAGATGATCATCCTGCTCTATCAGCCGGCCACATATGAGACCGCCGACGTCGTGAACACCTTCATCTATCGCCAGGGTATCCAGGGCGGCCAGTACGACCTTGCCGCAGCAGCGGGCCTGTTCAACGCGGTGGTGGCCTTTGTGCTGGTTATGACGGCGAACGCAATCTCCAAGCGCTATTCGCGCACGTCGCTCTGGTAAAGGGGGGGAACCAGTCATGACCAACATGAATCTCTATTCACGTGGCGACAAGATGTTCGTCATCATGAACATGGTCCTCATCGGATTGTTCACCCTCTCGACCCTCTACCCGTTCATCTACATCGCATCGCTGTCGATGAGCACCGGGTTCGAGGCACGGGCCGGCAATGTGATCCTGACCCCGGTCGGCTTCACGCTGGAGGCCTACAAACAGGTGCTGAGCGAGCCGCTGTTCTGGTCGTCGTACATGAACACGTTCATCTACACGATCGGCGGCACGATCATGAGCCTGCTGTTCATCATCCCCGGCGCCTATGCCCTGTCCAAGCCCCAGCTTTACGGGCGTCGGTTCTGGAACCTGGTGGTGGCCTTTACCATGTGGTTCAACGCGGGCCTGATCCCGTTCTTCCTGAACATGCGCGACCTTGGCCTGCTGGACAGCTATCTCGGCATCATCATCGGCTTTGCGGTCAACGGCTTCAACATCATCCTTTTGCGCAACTTCTTTGAGGGCATTCCGCAATCCTTCGAAGAGGCGGCGCGGATGGACGGCGCCAACGAATTCCAGGTTCTCTGGAAGGTCTATATGCCGCTGTCAAAGCCCGCGATTGCCACGGTGGCCCTGTTCTGCATCGTCTCGCGCTGGAACGGCTTCTTCTGGGCCATGGTGCTTCTGCAGGACGAAGAGAAGATCCCGCTTCAGGTCTATCTGCGCAAAGTCATCGTCGAGCTTTCCGACGACGAGGAATTTGCCACCAGCCTGCTGACCGCGGCCTATTCGGTCGAAACCGTGACCGCCGCGATCATCGTCTGCTCGATCATCCCGATCCTGCTTATCTATCCCTTCCTCCAGAAATATTTCAGCAAGGGCATCCTGCTGGGCGGTGTGAAGGAATGACGGACCCGGGACAGCGCAATCGTGAATGCGCCGTCCCCCAAGATCACCTTCGGGCCCTCGCGGGCCCCAAGGGTACCAAAATTTGAATTTCGCAAAAGGGAGGACACCATGCGAACTTTGAAACTGGCAGCCGCTGCCATCCTCGGAACCACCGCACTGACAGCCCCGGCACTTGCCGAAGGCCATCTGCCCATCGTGGACGAGCCGCTGGAACTGACGATCCACATGCACTGGGCCCGCGCCCAGGGGTATGGCCCCGGCGGTGACACATCGAAGATCTATCCGGTCGAGGAAGTGGCACGGGAGAAGACCAACGTCCATCTGATCGACAAGACATCCGGCCGCAACTCGACCGATCAGTCCGAAGCGATGAACCTGCTTCTGGCCACCGGCAACCTGCCCGACATCGTCGGCGGTGCGAAGATCAAGCAGCCGGTCAACGAATACGGCCCCCAGGGTGCGTTCCAGCCGCTGAACGAGCTGGTTGACGAACATGCGCCCAACATCAAGGCATGGTTCGACGAGCACCCCGACATCTGGAAAGCGATCCAGGCCTTTGACGGCAATGTCTATTACATTCCCTACCTGCCCGACGGCAAATATGCCCGCGCCTGGTTTGTCCGTCAGGACTGGCTCGATGCGCTGGGTCTGGAACAGCCCGACAACGTGGACGAGCTTCATGACGTGCTGGTGGCCTTCCGCGACCAGGATCCCAACGGCAACGGCGAAAAGGACGAAATCCCCTTCTTCGTACGCGACTGGGAAGAAGTTCTGCGCCTTTTGAACCTCTGGGATGCACGCTCGACCGGGGCGGATGTCTATCACCAGTTCTACATCAAGGACGGCAAGGTTGTTCATCCCTACGCACAGGAAGCCTATCGTGACGGTCTGGCCAATATCGCCGACTGGTACGCAGAGGGTCTGATCGACGCAGAGGTCTTTACCCGTGGTTCCTCGGCCCGCGACTACCTGCTGGGTGAAAACCTGGGCGGCATGACGCATGACTGGTTTGCCTCCACCTCTGGCTACAACATCGCGCTGGCCGACAAGGTCGACGGCTTCAACTTCATCCCGTTCCTGCCGCCAAAATCGGTGAGCGGCCAGCGGATCGAAGAAAACCGTCGTATCCCGATGAAACCCGATGGCTGGGCGATCAGCTTCTCGAACGAGCATCCTGTCGAGACCATCAAATACTTTGACTACTGGTTCTCGGAAGAAGGCGCACTGCTGGCCAACTTCGGTGTCGAGGGCAAGACCTGGGACATGGTCGACGGCGAGCCGGTCTACAAGGACGAGGTCCTGAACTCCGGTCAGCCGGTTAACAGCCAGATGTATCTGGAAGGCGCGCAGGTCTATCGCGGCTATCCGCAGGACTACCGCTATGAATGGCAGTGGACCCGCGACAGTGCCCGCAAGGGGATCGAACTGTACGACACCCAGGATCTGCTGGTTGAACAGTTCCTTGGCGTGGCCTTCAACGAAGATGAACAGACCGTCTTTGACAAATACTACCCGTCGATCGAGACCTACATGCTGGAACGTCAGCAGGCCTGGATCCTTGGCACCGGCGACATCCAGGAAGACTGGGATGACTACGTGGCTGCCTTGAACAAGATGGGCTACGAAGACGTTCTCGAAGTCATGAACTCGGCCTACGAACGCCAGTACGGCGGCGGGGGGGGGGGGGGGGGGGGGGGGGGGGGGGGGGGGGGGGGGGGGGGGGGGGGGGGGGGGGGGGGGGGGGGGGG
>NZ_JAUOSD010000034.1:0-30441 GCF_030548265.1 Marinovum sp. 2_MG-2023
ACTACACCGCCGAAATGGTGACGTGATCGACCGAACATCAGAACTTTAAAATCCAAGAACAACAACTTGGCAATCCCGTGCCTCCTGTTAGAAGCCAATGGGTTATCTAACAAGGAGATTGTGCCATGAGTGGCTCTGACCTGCCCCCCGAAACTTCCCTCAGATTAATGTAGAGTTTGCTCAACCTTTCGAATGAGCAAACAGATGCGAAAGAGCCGATTTAGCGAAGTGAACCGCGCCGATCCACCTATCGGTCGCCCCCAAAGACGTACGGATATTCGAAGCCGAGGCGGCAGCCCGCCCCGCGCCTTAACATCAGTCAGGTCAGTTCCAGCACGGCCTCGACCTCGACCAGCGCATTGGCGGGCAATGACGCGACATTGACCGCCGTGCGCGCATGGCGCCCCGCCTCGCCCCAGAGGTCGGTGAACAGTTTCGAAGCGCCGTTCACAACAAACGGTCCCTCGCCATAGTCGGGATCGGCGGCGACATAACCGTTGACCTTGACCACTCCGGCGATCCGATCAAGCGACCCGGCCACCTGACGCGCACAGAACAGCAGGTTCAGCGCGCACATCCGCGCGGCCTCCTGCCCGATTGAGACGTCAAAGCCCTTGGAAATCGGGCCAAAGAACTTCGGCACACCTTCCCATTCGCAAATCTGCCCCGACAGAAACAACAGGTTACCGCTGATCTTGCCGGGCAGAAACATCGCACGAGATGGGGCAGACGGCGGCAGTTCCAGCCCCAATTCGGCCAGCTTTTTTTCGATCTCGCTCATGCCGGCTCCTTCACGCGGGTCAATTCGATTGCCACCTGGATCAACGACAGATCCGATCCCCGTGGCCCGATCAACGACAGCCCAAAGGGTGCCCCGTCGACCTTGCCCGCCGGAAAGACCACCTGTGGCAGTCCTGCCAGACCAGCCACGCAAAGCAGTTTCTGCGAGATGTGACGGTAGCCGTCGAACACCTCGACCGGCGCATCCAGCTTGAACGGCGCGTCATGCACCACCGGGGCCAAAATCACGCCATCGCTGCCAAGCAGCGCCTGAACATGGGCGGTGAACGCGGCGCGGGCTTTTTGTGCCGGCGCAATCTCGGCCTCTGTCAGCGCCTCCGCGGTGGCGGCGCGACCGTCGATGCCGCGCACCAGCGGCATACCGGATCGGCGGATATAAGGCACGATATGCTCTTTGGCGTCCGCGCCCATAGTTGTCAAAAAGACCTGATATGCCGCCTCAATCCCCTCGGGGTAAAGCCCCGTCAACGGCGCCGCATCTATACCCGCGAACCCCGCCTCACATACTGCGCGCTGCTCCGCGCCAAGGTGATCCATCATTTCGACCGGCCACAGCAGGCGCGGCTTGTCAGGCACCGGCGCATCGTCAACTTGCAGCGCAGAATGGGCCCGCAGCAGCGTCTGACCGTCGCGCGCAAAGATCCCGCAAGTGTCATAGCTGGGGGCAAGCGGCATGACGTCGTCCAGCGAAATCCGCCCGTGTGTCGGGCGCATCCCCCAGATCCCGCAAAAGCTGGCCGGGGCGCGCACCGATCCGCCGGTGTCCGACCCGATGGCGATATCCGCCAATCCACCCGCGACCGCCGCTGCCGATCCCGAAGACGACCCGCCGGGTATGCGATCGGGGGCCGCAGAGTTCACCGGCGTGCCGAAATGCGCGTTCATCCCGTACATCGACCAGGCCAGCTCATCCGTATGGGTCTTACCGACAAAGCGGGCACCGGCGTCCAGCAGCCCTTGCGCAGCAGGGCATGTGCGGTCCTTGACCGTACTCATGGCCAGCGCCAGCGGATTGCCGTTGCCGGTGCGATAGCCCGCGACGTCGTAAATATCTTTGACCGCCAGCGTCAGGCCGCTCAGCGGGCCCTCACCATTCGGCACCGCGACGGGCGGATAGGGCATGAAACAATGATAGGGGTCTTTGTCGATCAGCATCGGCTCACTCGGCAGCTAGGGGTTGGGCGGCGCGCAGACAGGCCACGCGGCGACGATCACTGGGTATATGCAACGGCGGCAATCCGGCGGCGCATTCCGGCATCGCAACAGGGCAGCGCGGCGCAAAGGGACAATTGTCAGGCCGCACCTCCAGCGCAGGAGGCGCGCCGGGGATGGCGTTCAACCGTTCGCCCCGTGCAACGTCATGCAGGTTCGCGGCCAGCAATCCTTGGGTGTAAGGGTGGCGGGCGTCGCGGATGATCTCATGCGTGGTGCCCTCTTCGACAACCTGGCCTGCATACATCACGGCGATCCTCTCGGAGATTTCCACGGCCACGCCGATGTCATGGGTGACAAAGATCACACCCATGCCGAATTCCTTTTGCAACTCTCGCAACAGCAGCAGGATCTGGATTTGCACCGTCGCATCCAGGGCCGTGGTCGGCTCATCCGCCAGCAACAGACGCGGTCGGCAGGCCAGCGCCAGCGCGATCATCACCCGCTGCCGCATCCCGCCGGACAGCTCATGCGGATAGTTGTGCAGGCGGCGATTGGCGGACGGGATGCGCACCCGGTCCAGCATGTCCAGCGCGGTCGACATGGCATCTGCCTTGTTCACGCCCTTGTGCCGCATGACGGACTCCGCGATCTGGTGACCGACGGTATAGACCGGGTCCAGCGCCAGCGCCGGTTCCTGAAACACCATCGACACCTCACCGCCACGATACCGTTGCAGCGCCTTGCCGCGCAGGGACATGATGTCGGTACCGTTCACATGGATCGAGCCGTCAATCTCTGACCGTTTCGGGGGCAAGAGCCCAAGAAGCGTCTTCAGCGTCACCGACTTTCCGGACCCGCTTTCCCCCAACAGCGCCAGCGTCTCACCTTGTTCCATCGACAGCGACACGTCGTTGATTGCATGAACAGTGCGCTTGCCCTTGAAGCGCACGTTGAGGTTCTTCATCTCCAGCAGTTTGGTCATTCCGGCACCCCCTGTCCCGCCTTGGGATGGCCGGACTCTGCGTCGTGCAAGTGACAGGCGACCATGTGATCGCCGTTGCGCGCCAACCCAGAGAGTTTCGGCACGGCCTCCTTGCAGACCGCACTGGCAAAGCGGCAGCGGGTGTGGAACCGGCAGCCCGATGGTGGATTGATCGGGTTAGGCGGGTCGCCCGCAAGTGGTGGTTCCTTGGTCCGGTTGTCCGGGTCCATCGACGGCATGGCCGAAAACAAGGAGCGCGTGTAGGGATGCGCCTGCTCTTGCCAGATGCTCTGTACCGGCGCGACCTCGACCACTTCGCCCAGATACATCACCAGAATGCGGTCCGAGATATAGCGCACCACGTTCAGGTCATGACTGATGAAGACATAGGTCAGGCCGAATTCTTCGCGCAGGTCGTTTAGCAGGTTCAGCACCTGCGCTTCGACCGATTTGTCCAGCGCCGATACCGCCTCATCCAGCACCACCAGACGCGGCGACATCGCCAGCGCGCGGGCGATATTCACCCTCTGCCTCTGTCCGCCGGACAGTTCATGCGGATAACGATGGGCAAAACGGTCGGGGTCCAGCCCCACCCGGTCCATCATCTTGCGGGCCAGGTCCTCTGGGTTGTCCAGCCCCTGCACCTTGGCGCCAAAGGCCACGGAGTCGAGGATCGTCAAGCGCGGGTTTAGCGTAGCATAGCTGTCCTGAAACACCATCTGCACACCCCGGCGCAGATCCTTCAGCGACAGGCGTTCCCCCAGCGCGTGACCGTCAAAGACAATCTCGCCCTTGTCCTTTTCGATAAGCCCGATCAGCAGCTTGGCAGTGGTGGACTTGCCGCAGCCGGATTCGCCCACGATGCCCAAAGTCTCACCCTTTTTGACCTCAAACGACACGCCGTCGACCGCCTGCACCTTGGCCTGCGTGCGGCCAAGGATGCCGCCCCGGACAGGAAAATATTTCTGCAATCCGGTCACACGGATCAGCGGTTGCGCCGGGCCGCCGGTGTCCGGCAATGGCTGGTAGGTGTCAGTCACGGACATTCATCGCACTCCTCAGACCGTCGCTCAACAGGTTCAGACACAGCGAGGTGACAAAGATCATCACGCCGGGCAGCGCCGACAGCCACGGATTTACGTAAATGACGGACCGCAGCGTGTTCAGCATCAGCCCCCATTCGGGTTCCGGCGGGCGCACGCCGATGCCAAGAAAGGACAAACCGGCGGCAAGGATCATGCAGACCGATGTCAGCGAGGTGGCATAGACAAAGATCGGTGACAGCACGTTGCCGATTACATGCACCCGGATCACCGTCCACGCGCTGGCACCAGAGGCGCGGGCGGCGTCGATGTAGTCCAGCTTGCGCACGCCGGACGTGACCGCCTCGGCCACGCGGGTAATCGGTGGGATAAAGACGATGGTCAGCGACACAAGGCTGTTGACGATCCCCGCCCCCAGCGCGCCGGAAATGGCGATGGCCAGCAGGACCGACGGAAAGGCAAAGAACACGTCCACTGTCCGCATGATGATGGTGTTGGTCAGCCCGCCGACATAACCGGCAGTGATCCCAAGGATCGACCCCGCGAAAAAGGCGATGACCACCGGCATCAGCCCAATGAACAATGTCAGCCGCCCGCCATAGATCAGCCGGGCCAGCATATCGCGGCCCTGTTCATCAGTGCCCAGCGGATAGCCCGGCGCGCCGATGGGTTTCAGCCGGGCGATCATCGAGCCCTTGTAGGGATCGGCAAGGCCCAGCCAGGGCGCAAAGACCGCGGACAGAATCAGCGCGGCGATCACCGCAAGACAGAACATCGTCAGCGGGTCGCGCACCAGCCGGTGGCCGACACCGGACCAATAGCCTTTGGATTTCTCGGCCTTCTCGGGTGCGTGGATGGAAGTGGCTTCAGCCATGGCCATATGTCACGTCCTCTGGATACGGGGGTCGATGGCGGCCTGCACCACGTCGACAATCAGGTTCATCGCCACAAAAAACAGCGCAAGGATCAGGATGGTCCCCTGCAACAAGGGCAGGTCGCGCTGGAAGATGGCGTTCGACAGCAAAAAGCCAGAGCCGGGCCAGTTGAAGACTGTCTCGATCAGGATCGAGCCGCCCAACAAGTAACCCAATTGCAGCCCCATGACCGACAGAGCGGTGGCGGCGGCGTTGCGGGCGACATGGCGCAGCACGTCGGCGCGGCTCATGCCTTTGGCGTACAGAGCGTCGACGAAATCCTGGCTCAGGATGTCGCCCGCCAGCGCCCGCACGGTGCGCGACACGATGCCGATGGGCACCACGGCCAAGGTCACGGCGGGCAGGAGGAGGTGGCGCATATGCGCCCAGTCCCAAGCCCAGCTTTGCGACCCACCCGGACCTGCGCCCATAGATGGCAGCCAGCCAAGGTTGACGGAGAAGATGATGACCAGAACGATGCCCAGCCAGTAATTCGGCACCGACACTCCGGTGATAGACAGCGCCGTCACCGCGCGGTCGATCCAGGTGTCGCGGAAATAGCCCGCGAGAAAACCAAGGAAGATACCGATGGGAAAGGCGATCACCGCCGCCGACACCGCCAGCAGCAACGAATTTTTTATCGCGCCAAAGACCTCGGCGGCGACGGGACGGCCAGAGGCGATGGACTTGCCCATGTCGCCCTGAAACAGATTCCCGATCCAGATGGCGTATTGCACGGGCAGCGGTTTATCGAGTCCATAGGCGGCGCGCATGGCGGCCTGTTCCTCGGCTGTGGCGTCGATCGGCATGATGGCGGTCAACGGATCGCCGGGGGCGATCTGGACCAGCAGGAAACAGATGACCGACACGCCAAAGGCGACGGGCAGGACCAGCAGGATGCGGCGGATGAGATAGCTGAGCACGGGGTTTGGCTTTCTGTTCCGGATGCCCCCGCCGCAGGTTGCTGCGGGGGCGGTTGACTTACTCGGCCATCGAGATGGATGAGAAGTTCTGATACCAGTTCTGCGCCTGAACAAAGCCTTCGACCTTGGGGCTCAGGGCACGCGGGGCGACGTCATGGGTGACAAAGAGGAACAGCGCCTCGTTGACGTATTTCTCATGCGTCTTCTGCAGGACGGCGGTCTGTTCCACGGGGTCAAAGGTGGTCTTGATCCCTTCGAACAGCGCTTGCATTTCCGGGTCTTTGTAGTGGCCCCAGTTGGTGCCGTTCGGCGCGATCAGACCCTCGTCGAGGTGACGGATCAGGCCGGTGAACGGGTCCTGGATGAAGTAGGTAAAGTTGATTGACTGCGCGCCATCCACGGCCTCGTCCGCAGCACCTGCACGCCACAGGTTGATCATCTGGTTCCACTCGACGACCATGAATTCGACGTCGATCCAGACCTCTGCAAGGCTCTGCTGGATGTATTCGTTCATCGGCAGCGGCAACATTTGGCCCGAACCTGACGGAGAGATCAGCGCCTTGACCGTCAGACGGTTGTCGGGGCCAAAACCTGCCTCTGTCATCAGCGCCTTGGCAGCGTCGAGGTCATAAGACGGATCAAACGTCGGGGTGCCGAACCACTGCGACGATGGCGGCAGGAAGCCCTTGGCCGGAACCATCAGACCACCCAGCAGCGGCATCATGCTTTCGCGGTCGATCGCCATGTTGGCGGCCTTGCGCACGCGGATGTCATTCCAGGGCGAGCCTTCCAGACGCGACAGGTGCCATGTCCAGTTGTGCGGATAGGCGTTGGAGGAAATGACAAAGCCATTGCCGGTCATCGCCGGGATGGTGTCGGGCGCAGGCGCTTCGATCCAGTCAACCTGACCGGACATCAGTGCCGCGGCACGCGCGTTGGGTTCGGGCAGCGGGATCAGCACCATCTTGTCCAGCTTGGGGATGCGGGTGTCGTCCCAGTAGTCGGCGTTCGGCACCAGTTCGGCGCGCTCACGCGGGACAAAGGATTCCAGCTTCCACGGACCGGTGCCCGACGGCGCCATGGCGACCTTTTCCCAGTCCTTGTCCATAGCCTCCCAGTTGGCTTTGGACGACATCAGGATCCATGCCAGCTGATAGGGCAGCGTCGCGTCTGGCACCTTGGTGGTGATGGTCAGCGTCAGATCGTCCACCGCCTCATAAGAGGCCACGGCGGGGATACGGCTTTTGCCTTGCGCCGACTGGCGCGGGTCGTATTGCTCGGCTGTGTCGTCCAGCAGTTTGTCAAAGTTCCAAACGATCACCTCGGCGGTCAGCGGCGATCCGTCGTGGAACGTGACGCCTTCGCGCAGCGTGAAGGTCCACGTCAGTTCGTCCTCGCCCACAGACCATTCGGTCGCAAGGCCGGGGATCAGGACCGACGGCTTGTCAGCGCTGCTCAGGTCCCATTCGATGAGTGAATCATAGACCGTATAGCCCATGAAACGCATGCCTTCGCCGCCTTGGTCGGTCTGGCCGGTGGTCAGCGGAATATCCGCTGCCGTCATGCCGACGCGCAGAACGCCTTGGGCGTTGGCCATCGTGGCACAGGACAGCGCGACCGCTGTCGCAATGGCCATAGCCCCTTTTAGAAATTTAGGCATTGATACCTCCTTGGGTTGCAAGTCATTGTTATTCCTTTGTAATATCGGTCTATCTTGCGCCGCTTCAGTTTCTTGAAACTTTGACCGGGGCATTTCTGTCCAACCAGCAGAAACGTGAATTTTCCGATCATGAATTTCTGCGCCGCAGCGAAATGCCTAATTTTTGGACTTGCGGACAGGTGTTGACGCCTCTTTTCTCGGCACACGAATCGCGCCCGCCGAAGCGCCAGACAAAAGCGCATCGCGCAATTCAACACAGGCCGCACGAATCGGCGAAATCAGCGGCACCGGGCTGGATGCTGACAAGCGTTCCGCCGCCTCTCCAAGAGGGCCGCCGCCGATGATGACCACCTCGGCACCGTCCTCGGTGGCGCGCGCCACAGCCCCGGCAAGCGCGGCATCCAACCGCGCGGGATGCGCCATCAAGGCCATCGGATCATCCTGCGTCAGATAGCAGCCAAGGTAGCCAGCCACCGGCGTCATCAAGGCATCAATCGGACCGGACAGACCGGGTGTGGTCGTCGCCACGGCAAAACGTTGCCCCCCCGCTGCCCGGGCCGAGGCCGCGCCAATCCCGATCACCGGGCAGACCATCCGCGCCGCCAGCTTCGCGCGCCCCGGATCGCCAAAGGCGGACACGATGATCCCCGCCACCCGCGGCAATTGCGCCTCTGCCACCTGTCGCCCGGCCGCCGTCAAAGCCGCCTCATCAACAATCATCTGAGGCCCCTTTGGCGCGGTCCATCCGGTGATGTCGGGCAGGATCTGGCGCGCGATCTGCAGCATTGCTTCGGTCGTGGCCGCATTGGCATTGGGGTTCATCAGCAATGGGGTCACGCCGGTGCCCCCGGTTCCGTATGGCCACCCTGTGTTTGCCCGTCGAGCGTCGCGGCAAGCCCCAGAAGCATCGCCTCACTTCCATGATCGGCAATCAGTTGCATGCCGACCGGCATCCCCTTTACCGGCGCGGCCGGAAAGGCCAGCGCCGGAAGTCCGGCCGCATTGACCCAGCCGGTATAGACCGCATGGCCCCTCGGGCCGACCGGCTTTCCGTCAATGGTTTCAGGATGGGATTGACCGGCGGGCCAGGGCATCGCCGCCGCAGTCGGCATCAGCACGGCATCATAGCCCCAGAGCCCGCGCACCGCCTCGCGCAGGGCGAAAATTCGGGTCAGCGCCTCGTAAAGGTCCACCGCGCCGACACCGGCACCGGTGCGGGCCATTGCCCGGTATTTCTCGGCGGCACCGGCCAGCAATGCGGGATCGTCGCGTTCCAGATGCGCCAGCCCGATCTCGGCAATGCCCGCCCAGACCGCGTTCAGCGGCGCCAGATCGAGTGGCAGCGGCGCTTGCGTGACCTGATGACCCAAGCCGCGCAACCGTTCCAAAGTTTCGCAAAAGCGTTCGCGGATCGCCGGGTCACAGGGTGCGTCGCCCAGAAGGTCCACCGCGAGGATGCGGCGTTGCCCGGGCTTTGCCGGAACCCCGGCGCCAGACAGCACCCGATAGAACAGCGCCAGATCGCGGGCCGACCGGGTGATCGGGCCAACGGTTTCAAGGTCCAGCAGCACCTGCGGAAGACCGCCACCGCGCTGCACCGCGCCAATCCCCGGCTTCAGCCCCCAAAGCCCGGTGTACCCCGCCGGACGCCGGATAGAGCCACCGCCATCGGTGGCCAGCCCCGCCACCGCCATGCCAGAGGCCACCGCCGTAACAACGCCGCCAGAGGATCCTCCGGGCGTCAGCGACGGATCCAAAGGATGGCCCGTGACTCCGAAACGGAGGTTCCCGGTATAGCCTTCAACCGCGAATTCGGGCGTGTTGCCCTTGCCAAGGATCACCGCACCCGCCGCGCGCAGCGCCGCCACCGGCATCTCATCCTGCTCGGCCACGCGCCGCGCCAGTTCAATGTTGCCCCAGGCGGCAGGCATCCCGCGCGCAACAAGGTTGTCCTTGACGATGATCGGCACGCCGCTCAATGCGCCGAGCGAGGCACCAGATCGACGGGCCTGCGACTGGGCCGCCGCCTCTGGCAATGCGGACCCGGACAGGGCGCTGTAGGCGTTCAATGCCCCATCCTGACGTTTAATTTCATCCAGATGCGCGCGCGTGACATCCAGTGGATCAACGCGCCCTTCGGCATAGGCCTGCAACAACGCGGTCGCATCCATGGTTTTCAGTGAAAAATCTTTCATCGGCCCACCGCCTGCGGCAGCCACGTCACCACCTGCGGCCAGAAGATCAGCGCCGAGGTGAACAGCAGCATCAGCCCCGCATAAGGAACAGCCCCCGCCACCACGTCCGAGAATGGCCCGCGATCCCCGCGCACGCCCTGCACCACATACAGGTTCATGCCCACCGGCGGCGTGATCATCCCCAGTTCACACATCAGCACCACGAAGATGCCAAACCAGATCGGGTCCACCCCCGCCTGCGCAACGATCGGCACAAAGATCGGGATCGTCAGCACCTGCATCGACAGCACGTCCATGAACATGCCAAGGATCAGGTAGAACAGCATCAGCGCAAACAGCAGTTCGACCATGGTCAGCCCCTGCGCCGCCACCCAGGACGATATCACCCCGGTGATCCCGCCCAAGGCCAGTGTCACGTTCAGGGTAAAGGCCGCGACGATGATCATCAGAATCATCCCCGTCGTTTTGGCCGTCTTGCGGAAACAGATGTCGAGAAAGGCCAGCGACAGCTTGCCCTCGGCCGCGACAAACCCCAGCGCCACGACCACAGCCAAAGCGGCACTTTCCGTCGGAGTCGCAATCCCCAGATAGATCGAGCCCATGACAATCAGGAACACCACCGCCGCAGGCACCAGATGCCTGAGTGCCGCGATTTTCACGGACCACGGGATCACCACGTCATCGCGCTTTTCGGTGTGGGTCAGGATGTCCTGCACGGCGATGAAAGCCATGAACAGCATGGTCAGCAGGATCCCCGGCACAACACCCGCGATGAACAACTGCCCGACGGACACGCTGGCCAAGGACCCATAAACCAACAGGTTGACCGAAGGCGGAATGAGAATGCCCAAGGTGCCGCCCGCCGCCAATGATCCCAGCGACCGCGAGGGCCGATAGGCGCGTTCCTCCAGCGCGGGCAGCGCCACGGTGCCCACGGTGGCCGCCGTTGCCACGGAACTGCCGGATGTGGCCGCAAACAGCGCGCAACAACCGATGTTGGTGTGCAATAGACCGCCCGGCAGCCGCCCCAGCCACAACGCCAGCGCGCCATACATCCGGTCCGCCAGCCCCGAACGCAGCAGCAGCTCGCCCAGCAGGATGAACAGCGGAATCGCGGTCAGGACCGGCTCATTCGAGGTGCCCCAGATCACCGGCCCCATGCTTTGCAGCAGCACCGGACCATACAGGACCATGCCCCCGGCCACGCCCATCATGACCATGACAGAGGCCACCGGCAACCCTGCCAGCAACAGGCCCATCATGATCGTGAATCCGATGGCGACGTCAAAGATGCTCATCTCAGCGGTCCTTCAACTGGGTCAATTCTTCGCTCAACTCGTCCTCGGCAGAGGTCGGGTTGAACGCCGCGGCCAGCGCCCGGTGCCGTCCGGTGAAAAACAAAAGGCTCGCCCGCGCCAGCAGCACAAAGGACAGCAGCGCAAAGCCCGCCAGCCCCGCGTACCAGGCCGATTGCGGCCAGATCAGTGGCGTCCGCCAGGGCGTTGCGGCGGTCGATCCATAGGCCATGGTGTCGGTAATCACGAACCAGCCGACATAGAGGAAAAACAGCCCCAGTACCGCCAGCGACAAGACTGCCAGCCAGTCCACCAGCGCCTGCGCCCAGACCGGCATCCGCGCGTGCAACACGTCGATGCGGATATGCGCGCGGTCGATCAGCGCAACGGAAAAACTCAGCGCCGCGCCGAGGGCCAGCACATAGCCGCCCAGTTCATCCGCCCCCTGCAACGAGGTATTGAACAGCTTGCGCAGCAGCGTTTCCAGCGCGACAAAACTGGAAAGGAACAAAAGCGACCAACCGAACAATCGGCTGATCCATGTGGCGAGGCGATCCATCAGGGAAATCCTTGATTGTGTTGCCCGGGCCGCCGGGAAGCGAACGGCCCGGGCATAGTCCGGCTTACATGCTGTCCTTGGCCGTCACGGCCTTGGTCCAGGCATCAGAGCAGCCGGGATTGGTAGCATCGCAGACCTCGGCCCAGGCCGGGAAGGACACGTTCGGCACAGCCGTGCCGACCAGTTCCTTGTCCGCATCGGTGGGTTCGACCAGCACGAGGTCATATTTGGTGCCTGTCTCGCAGGGTTCAGCGCCGGTGTTGCAGTTCACCGCATCAACGAACAACTCTTCGGAATAGCTCCAGATCTTGTCGGTCAGCTTGTCGAACCCGGCCTGCAGTTTCTCCTGCTCATCGGGGCTCAGATTGTTCCAGGTGTCGAGATTGATGCCATAGCCGTTCATCGCCAGTTGGAAGGCGATCGGCAGGGTATAGGACGTCACTTCGGGCCAGCCGGCGGAATTGGCCGAGGACGGGCCGGTGATGGCGCAATCCACCACGCCGCGCGCCAGCGATTGCTGAACCTCGGGGAAACCGATGGGGACCGGTGTGCCGCCGACCAGCGACACAAATTCCGCCAGGTTCTGGTCATAGACCCGCACTTTCAGCCCCTTGAGGTCGGCCAGCGACCCAATCTCGGGCTCGCAGAACAAGACCTGCGGACCAAAGGGCCAGACGCCGAGCAGCTTGGTGTTGAACTTCTCCTGAAGGCGCGCGTCGACGATGGGGGCAAAGGCCTCGACCGTTTCGCGGCCCGTGGCATAATCCGGGTTTAGTCCCACAAGGTCGAGACCAAGAATCGTCGGCTCATCCCGCGACACCTGGCTCAGGCGCAGCGACACGATGTCGAACAATCCGCCCTTGAGGATGCGCAACTGTTCGGTGTCCTTGATGCCGGTCACGTCGACCGGTTGGTAATCGGCGCTGAACCCCTCCAGCCCGGTTTCGGCGGCGAAATTCTCAAAGAACGGCTGTTCGACGTTCTTCTGGATCAGGCCGGTGGCGACCGGCTGGCCCATGACGCGGAACGTCTCGGCCCCGGCAGGAATGGCAAGCGCGGTCAGCATGGCGGCGCAGGCAAGTGTACGGATCATTTGGATGTTCCTTTGGTTTCGGAGAATGTGAGAGGTGGCAGGCCAAGGGCGGCAACGGTTTGAAATACGCCCCCCCAGCCGGTGACCTGCGCGGGATCAAGCCCGACCCGCGACAGGCAATGGGCCGCCGTGACAGCGACGGAATCGAGTACCGGGATGCCCGTGGCGTCCTCGATGCGCGCCGCCTCTGGCGCGCCGCGAAAATTGGTGCAGACAACGGCGATGGCGTCGGGCTTTGCCTCGGCCACGCGTTCGATCATCGCGCCCACCTGTGCGGGCGGATAGGTGGCGAAACTGTAATTTCCCTTGTCGTTCAGCCTTTTGGCGCTGACGACCTCGATCCCCTGCCCGGCATAGTTTGCGATCATCCGGGATTCGATCTCTTCGACATAGGGCGTCACCACACCCAGCCTTTTGACCCCCATGCCTTTCAGCAGCGCATCATAGGCAAGGATGGTCGACGTCGCGGGCACGCCGGTCCGTTCGGTGATCGCCGCACAAAGCGCGCGGTCCTTGTCCAGCCCCAGCCAAGAGGCAGACGTGCCGTTCCAGGCGATCAGATGCGGGCGGGCCTCGGCCAGCCGCTCGGCGGCCTCAAGGATCGGCTCCAGCGTGAACTGCGCCTGACTGGCATCGGACATGGAAATCTCGACCACCCGGAACCGCCCGAAATGCGCGCTGGCCGCCTCACCAAAGGGGGCGAACATGGCGCTGGTATAGGGCTCCAACACCGTGTTGGAACTGGGCGTCAGCATCCCGACGCGGCGGGGATCGACGGCGGGATACTTCATGCCGCCACCTTGTCGCGCGCGATATGCCGCCCAATGGCCGCGCCCACGGGCGCGCCGTTTTCCATAACGGTCTGGCCGCGCAAAAGGGTCCGCACCGGCCAGCCGGTGACCGCGAACCCCTCCCACGGGGTGTAGTCCGACCCGTGATGCAGGTCGCCTTGGGTGATCGCCTTTGTCAGCGTCGGATCCCACAGCACGATATCGGCATCCTTGCCCACCATCAGCGCGCCTTTGTTCGTCAGGCCGTAGATGCGCGCGTGGTTGGTGGCGGTCAGCGCGGCAAACGCCTCAAGGCTGATACGCCCCTTGCTGACCCCTTCGGAAAACAGGATCGGAAGACGCGTTTCGACCCCCGGAATCCCGTTGGGAATGTTGCGGAAAGAGACCCGCGCACCGGGCGCGTCCTTGCCCTTTTCGTCGGCAAAGCGAAACGGGCAATGGTCCGAGGAAAACACATCGAACGCCCCCTGCTCCAACCCCGCCCAGATCGCCGCCTGCTCTTGCGTATCGCGCGGCGGCGGAGAGCATACCCATTTCGCGCCCTCAAAACCCGCGCGGTCCAGATCGTCCGCCGTCAGCGTGATGTATTGCGGACAGGTCTCGGCGTAGACCTTGACGCCACGGCCCTTGGCGCGGCGGATTTCCTCCAGCGCGGCACCGTTCGACACATGCACCACCATCAGCGGTACACCCGCCACTTCGGCCAGCGTGGTGGCGCGGTGTGTGGCTTCGCGTTCCACCGGCACCGGGCGAGAGCGGGCATGAAACACCGGCGCGGTGTCCCCTGCCCTTTCCGCCTTGTCGCGCAAAAATTCGATGGCGTCCTCGTTTTCGGCGTGAACCAGCGTCAACGCGCCCTGCGCTTTCGCCACATCCATCACCTGCAAAATCTCGGAATCCTTCAGGCGCATCCCCTCGTAGGTCATAAAGACCTTGAAGCTGGTCAGCCCCTGCGCGATCAACGCTGGCAGGTCCTGCCCCAGGGTGACGGGGTCGGCGCTCTTGACGATCAGGTGACAGGAGATGTCTGTCAGGCACTGGCCCTCTGCGCGCGCAAGATAGGCGACAGTTGCCTCGCGCAGGCTTTGATCCTCATCGGGCAGGACAAAGGGCATCACCAGCGTGTTGCCGCCACAGGCCGCCGCACGGGTGGCGCTGGCGAAATCATCCGCCATCTCGATCCCCGGTCCGGACGGCTGGGCGATATGCACGTGACTGTCGATGCCGCCGGGCATAGCGATCAGACCGGTCGCGTCGATCATCTCATCGCCCGACAAATCGGTGCCCAGCGTCACGATGCGCCCGTCCCGGATACCGATATCGCACTGTGCCGCCCCGGCGGGTGTCACCACCCGCGCGCCGGAAATCACCGTATCATGTGTTGAAAGTTGACCTTGCATACCCACCGTTCCTGTCGCGTTCGACCAAACGCTAGCGAGGCTTTCGATTGCCAACCATGACAAAATAAGCAAGGTTGCATTCTCGAAATGAGAACGCAATTCAGGAGCGTATTTGCATGAAACTTCACCTCGTTCCGCGCCAGTTGCTGTATCTTGAGGCGGTCGCAGAACACGGATCCATTCAGGCGGCGTCACGCGCGCTGGGAATCGCCGCTTCGGCCATCGACCGGCACATCAAGACGTTGGAAGAGGCCAATGGCGCACCCCTGTTCGAACGTCTGCCGCGCGGAATGCGACCCACGGCCGCCGGCGAGTCGGTGATTGTCATGGCGCGGCGCTGGCGCGCCGATGCCGACCGTCTGGAAACCGACCTGCTGGAAATGCGGGGCAAGGAATACGGGTCGGTCCGGCTGGCGGGCATGGACAGTCTGTGCAACGGCGTGCTGCTGGACCTGCACAAGGACCTGCGCGCCAACCAGCCCAACCTGCGCCTCTCGCTGGACATCATGACCCCGACAGAGGCCCTGCGCGCGCTGGAAGAAGGCACAGTCGACGTCGCCATGACCTTTAACGCCCCGCCTATGCGACACCAGCATGTGCTGTGGCAGCGCAAGCTAAGGCTGGGTTGCATCGTCGCCCCCAACCACCCACTGGCCACGGCTGAAAAGCTGTCGCTTTCGGATGTGGACGGTCACGCACTGGTGTCGCAAAGCGCGCTGATGCCGACGCGGCAATACCTGGACAACCGCCACGCGTGGTTCTTTGCCTCTAACCGGCCTGTGCTGACCTCGAATTCAATCCAACTGCTGAAACAGGCGTTGCTTCAGGGGGACGTGGCAATGATCACCTCGGAACTGGATATGCTGCCTGAATTGATGGACGGCAGGCTGCGGTTCCTGCCGTTGAAAGAGGCCGGGCTGGCCTCGCCCACCATCTCGACGGTGATCGACGCGCGCCGCCCGCTGTCCCGAGCCGCCCGCGTCGTCGCCGAATATCTTGGCTCACAGACAGAAGAGCTGATCAGCGCGTTTGCGGAACCAACTGCACTGTGATCTCTCTGAACCCGGCAACCGTGGCCTGAACGGTGCTGGCCGCCTCAAACCATGGCAACCCGCAGAGCGATCCGGTGATGACGTGGTGTCCGACCTTTAGCCCGCCGCAATGATCGCCGATCTTGTCGAGAAACGGCTGCTAACCGGGCCGATCTTACCAAGACGGCGGGGTTGTAACGTGGATCAGACACCATCGCTCTTCAACGCCGTCAGCGCCACCACATGACGCGGGAGATCACTGCGGGAATGCAGGATATCCACGATGACGACCTCATCGGGCTGGTCCAGAAAAACCAGAAAATGCTCCCCTGCCCTTACGAACCGCAGGTCATCGGCTTCATCCACGAGGACTGCACAACTCCGGCTATGCGCCTGCCCGTTCAGAATCCCTTCACACCGAATTAGCAATTCTGCTTCGTAAAGTTCTGCTTGGCGCAGCCCAAAGTTCTCGATCGTCCATCTGGCGATTTCGGTGAGGCTCGCTTCGGCACGACGGGTCAGCCGAAAGGATCTGCTCATGAACGAGCGCGCGCAGTCGCAAAGGCCCTTCGGATCACATCTTTACCGCTGCCCTCCGCAAAATCACCCGCCTTGGCCTGCGCCAGACCTTCAAGTAGACCCTTCCGGATCCCTGCCAGCTCTGCTTCTTCCTGCTCGAGCAGCCTCAGACCAGCCCGCATCGCTTCGCTCACATTCTGGTAGCGCCCGGACGCCACCAATGCTTGGACCAGATGGTCTTGGGCTTCGGTCAGGACAACGTTGCGTGTCACCATGGGTCAGATCTCCTCTATTGGCAATATATGCCAATGCATAATTTTGGTCAATGGAACCTGTCGTTGGTCCGCGAACAGCACATGATGCAACCTTTTCTCTCATCGCTATCAATCGGTCGTTTAGTAGCGGTGTATGAAATTGCAAACGGCCGGTTTTGATACCTCTGATAAGCTATGCACGTGTTTCCACCGAGGATCAGCTCCCCCAAGCCCCAGTCTGAAGCCCTTCAATCTGCGGGTTGCGTAGAGATCGTTGAAGAGCACGCCTCAGGAGGAAATCGTGCGCGACCGGTGCTTGCCTGCGACCTGAACCGCTTCCGGCAGGTTCGGTGCGATCTGCAGCTCGAATCTGGCGGTCCAGCGCCGGATGGCTTTATAGGACACGTCAACGCCACGCTCGACCAGCATCTTCTCGACCTCACGCGAGCTTCCCGTGATGACTGACCACCGCAGCACAGTGGCGGCGTTGTCTCGCACGCGAGACACATCAATCCGATTGCTCTGGCAGACCTTCCGGGATCAAATCGGACCAGAAGTCACGCACCTTGGAAAACACCGCCCGTGCGTGCCAGCCGTACCGCCGGAACTGGCCGAGTTCGAAATCGTCCTCCAGCTGGCGTTCGAAACGAACCCGCACCGCTTTGCGACTGGCCGGAGACCGTTTCTCGAGGCTGGCGTCGATCAGCTCGAGGCAGGTCTGCCGCCAAGCGGCAAAGCGTGCCTTCTCGGCGGTGCGCTCGATTTCGGCAATCTCTTCCTCACTCGGTTCCGCAACCACTGGCGCAGATTTCACCGGCGTAGATTTTACTGGCGTAGATTTTACTGGCGCCGGAGCCGTCTGTTTGAAGTCGCCCTTGATCGCCGCCGCGAGATACCCAGTCGGGGTCTTGCGCACCCTGCCCCGGCGACGCTCGGCTTCGACAAAATCCATTTTCTCGGCCACATAGGCCTCGCCGTGCTCGGCAATCCAACGCTGAGCAAGCCGCTCTGCAATTCCGTTTTGAACCAACCGCCGAAAGGCGTCCGACTTGCGAACAGCATCGTCATCGCCGAAGTCAAACAGTGTTTCCTGACCATTACGCGAAATTAGAAACCGGATGTATTTCGCCCGGCGGCTCTCGCGGCGAACCTCGGCCACCAGCGAGATGTCGGAAACGGCATTCACCTCTTTGACAGACGGCTTGATGATCTTGGCGTTCAATTTCGAGTAATCATCGTAGTACACCATGTCATGCACGCCCATCAGGCGACGAAAGACATCAAGCTCCCACCAACCGGTGCTCCCTGTGCGCACAAAGCGAAAGCAGTTCTCATAGAGCGCCAGCGCATGCCCCGAGGTGAAGTTACGCTGAATGCGCATGTTGATCATTGAAAACACGCTGGGATCAAAGAGCTTGGCCGCCAGCGGCGCGGAGTAGGCATATTCGCAGACACCGCCCGCCAGCTTCGCATAGGAAATCAACGAGGAAACGCCCCATTCCTCCTCGCCGTTGTCACCCAGCATGTTCCATTCCGCCGTGGTCTCAGCCAGGGCCCGTAGCGCCGCCTTGAGTGTATCGCGATCCCGTGACGTATAGCCCGACAAAGCGCAAAGTGTTTCGGCGTCGATCCGATGCGTATTCTTGGTCAACAGCTCATCATAAGCATGGAGCAACAAGCAGTTGCTGAGCTTACGCTGCAACAAGGTCAGCTTGCCGCCGACATGGATTGCAGCCACGTGCTTGCGAAGACTTTCCCGTTCGGTGACTGTGCGGAACTGCGTCACTGCGCGACTCACATTATTGTTTTGGCCATACGACCGGAAAACCAACCCGACTGTCAATCGCCACGGGTAGATATTTTCCCTGCCACCCTAGATGGCCGCACGTATCTGGGTAGGTTTCACACAAGGGAGTGCACGTAAACGGGTCTGTTTCGAAGACAATCCACCCCCAGACGAGGCAAAAATGGGCCGAGAGCCGCAGTTTACAACAAGTTTTGACTCTGATTCCTACGCGGCGGCCAGAAATAAAGCCTGCACGCAAACGGGTCAACTTGTGCACGTAAAAGGGTTGATTTGCGACCGTATCTGGGTCGATCCCATCACGAAGACGGGTCGATTTCGTCCTGATCTTGGGGCGATAGCAATCGGCAAGTGATTGAAAGATAACACGCAATTCAAACGGAAAGATTCTTAAAGAGTCCTAAATAATACAAAGGTTTTGCTGTCTGTTTTCTTTGAAATTTAGATCTGGGAAGGGTGTCTCGCACGCGTGACACCGGAAAATAATTCTCTTATGATATCCACGAGCTCTGGAGTTCGCACAAACGCGCGTAAGCAGAGAAAGCACGAACATTCGAGGCAATGACACATGAGCAGCCCCAACCCCTCTATATCACTGCAACCTATTGATCCGAGGGATGCGCTAAACGATGTGCCGGACCGGGTCACGACCGAACGGTTCACCGTCGCAGCCGAGATCTGTATGCGGGCCAGAGATGATCTTGCCAGACGAGGCTACAAACCTGATGGGGCAAAAATCCTGCGGCGCTTCGGCATTTGGGAGATTACCACTTTCATGTTGCCAGTGTCGGCACAACATCTGCGGCGGGTTCTTAAGGCTAACCCGGATCTGCCCCAGGGAGAGTCTGAGAAGGCCGGTAGTGCCAAGACCTTTACCTTGAATGAGGTCAACCAGATACGGGCCTTCCTGGAGGCCGAGGGACAGCAAGGTAAAGGCTATCGCCCATACCGGCCCAAGGACCGGCCCGCCAAGGTTGTTTCGGTTTGCAACTTCAAGGGAGGGGTGGCAAAAACCACCACCGGGGCGCATTTGGCGATGGCTTCGGCGTTGGATGGCTACCGGGTGCTTGTCATTGATCTCGACAGCCAGGCGTCGATGAGCACGATGTTTGGCTCCCTGGCTGAGGATGAGGGTCAGACCGCCTATTCTATCCTCGCCTGGCACCGCGCCCGTCACGCAGCCATGACGATGGGTATCGAGGACCTGACCTCTGAAGAACTTGACGAGGAAATCCGCGAGGCCGCCGCGGTGACGGCAGATGACGTGATATTCGGAACGCACTGGCCCACGATCGACATCCTGCCAGCGCAGCTCAACCTGTATTGGGCGGAGTTCCAAGTGCCGGTTTGGATGCAGACCCACAGAAGCTGGCAGTTCTGGGATGCGCTGCGCGCTTTCCTGGAGGTTCAAAACCTGCTGTCCGATTATGACATCATCATTATCGACACGCCGCCCGCGCTTGGCTATCTGACAATCAACGCGCTCTCTGCGGCGGATATTCTTCTAATTCCAGTCGGTGCAAGCTTCATCGAGTTCGACTCCACCGGCCGCTTCTTTGACATGCTTTACACCACTTTCGTCAGCATCGAAGACAGCATGGCACGGTTGCACGAAGATGCCCCGAAGTTTTCCTGGGATGCGGTGCAGGTCCTATTGACGCGCTATGACGACGCTCAGCAATCGGAACTTGCCAATGTCATCCAGGTCTATCTCGACGATTTCGTCGCCAATTATCGGCAGGAGTTCACCGCACTTGTTGGCCAGGCGGGGGAACGTGTGTCCGGCATTTATGAGGCCAGCCACACGGATTTCAACCGCGACACGTATCGTCGCGGCCGCGAGACATTCGACCGGTGTTATCACGAATTCAAGAGACTTTTGATCGGGTGCTGGGAACGCGACCGGATCGAAGCAGAGCGCAAGGAGGCTGCTGAATGACACGCAAAAGACTGGGCAGTATCGACAAGGACGCGGTTTCAACGCTCCGTTCTGTAGCGGAAAAAACTGCGGCCGACAGGCGTGGCGGTATCGGCGGCAAGACGCCTCCGATTGCGCAGGTCGCGGGTGGCGCGGCGCGCTCGCTCGAGGGAGAGATCCTGCGGCTACGCAAAGACCGGGACATGTTCAAGGGCGATGCCGAAGCCTGGCGCTCGGCACAAACCGCCGGGCTTGTCATCGTTCAGATCGATCTCGACCAAATCGACGATCATGCCTATACGCGCGACAGGCGGTATCTGGATCGCGATGGCGAGGCTTGGCACGAGCTGAAGGACAGCCTGCGCGCCCGTGGTCAGCAGACCCCAATCGAGGTCACGGTGTCGGACAAGGATCCGGACACTTACCGTCTGGTGAGCGGGTTCCGACGGCTAAGCGCCCTGCGCGAGTTGCGGTCCGAGACCGGCGAGGACCGCTTTGCCACTGTCATGGCGCTGGTCACCGATCGGCCCGAGACGGTTGATGCCATGGTGGCCATGGTCGAGGAAAACGAAATCCGTCAGGATGTGAGCTTCTATGAACGCGGGCGGATTTGCTGTCTTGCGGTCGAACACGGTGTGGTGGAAACCGTCGACGATGCCATCCAGATCCTATTCGCCAACTCCAGCCGCAACCGGCGTTACAAGATCAGGAACTTTACGCTGATCCATCAACAGCTCGCGCCCTATCTGGACTATCCGGAGGCCATCGGCGAACGGTTGGGCGCGCGTCTGGCTCAGGCCCTGAAAGAGGGCAGGGGCGAGGAGTTGACCGCGGTGTTGACCGACCGGGGTGAGAAATTCGCTGATGCCTCTGAGGAGACCGCGCTGTTGGGCGCGTTTATTGAACGTAAAGGTGTTTTCGCAGAGGAGCGATCGGTGCGAAGACCGGACGTATTGACGGCCAATTGGGAAGGGCAGGGTGGTCTAAGGTTGAGCGCGAAGGCACGCGGCAAGCGGGTCACGCTGGATTTGTCCGGGCTTGAGATCACGGACGAGGCAGTGCTTGAGGAGCTTCTGATCCGGATTGGCGCCGCGGCGGAGACTTAAGAGCAATCCCGGTGTCTCGCGCGCGAGACACCCCCCTTGGCGGCCCGTGGCGGATTTGCAGTTTGAGAGCGGACAGGTTCCGTGAGACGAGACCGCCAGGGCAGGGAGGCGTTCTGGCTGGCGGGAAAGAGCTTAATTCGGCCGAATCCACCCATGGAATTAGAACGACAGGAGCGTGTTGTTGATGCCACTATTATATGTCCGGAAATGCATTATCGGACATAATCGAGGTGGACGAGGTAGGGCGGATAAGTTTACAATTGCCAATGAAAAGCGCCGCCGAGTTGTAGCCTTCGGTCATGGCATTTACCCGGCATGATCCCATCGACGACCTCGACACAATACCCGGGATGCCCGCTTGGGTCACCTCTGTACTTGGCGAAGCCCTTGAAGATGTAACGTTTTTGTCGGGCGCCGTACTGAACCACCTGCATCTTGTGCTGGGACAGACCGGGGTGCCCCAAGCCTTGTTGCGGGACCGGCTCGCGCGGCCAAGGCGGTGTCGTGTTATCCGGTCGTCCGGAGCGGGCGGCGGAGCTGCGCTCCACCGTGCACCTTCTGCGACCCGGAGACCTGCTCAGACCGGCCGGGGGCGATCAAGGCTCTGGGCCGCGCCTGTCGGCACCGCGGGTTCAGTGCGATCTGCAGCCCGAATTTGGCGGTCCAGCGCCGGATGGTTCTATAGGACACGTCAATGCCACGTCCAGGCAGCATCCACTCAACCCCACGCAAGCTCAGATCGAACCGAACGTACAGCCACAGTCAAACCGCATGGGCAATGATCTCCGACGGAAAACGGTGGCGCTTGTAGCAGACTTTCTCTGTTTGCATAGATACGGCTTATGCCCAGATCAATGACCCGGAAAAATCACGCCCGTTAATGTGACAACACCCATGGCACGCGAGGCGCACAGGGCTGTAAAGTTCCATAGAATACATCTCCCCGCCTTCAGCTCGTTCGCTTCGGGCATAAGGTGCGGACTTTTGCTCCACGATAACGGTCAGATTATCCGACTGAATCGGTGGGTATTTTGGCTCCGGGATTCACAAGTCACGTCGCGGATTGACGGCCTTCATCTACGGGTGAGGTCGTCGATCGCGAGCAGTATATTTTCGCGCATTTTTTGACGCGCCAGGTCGGGATCTTGCTGCCGGATTGCGTTCAATACATCCTGATGAATCCGTAATGCAGGCGAGAGATCCTCAACAGCCCCTCCAGTGATAGAGAGTACGTGTTCGATTGCAGCACGAAGCGATCGTGAAAATTGAAGGAATGCGGGGTTGTGGGTAGCAGCCATGACTAGTTGATGAAAATCAGCATCCGCTTTAAGAAAGTCGCTGCGTGTGGCAGCGTCGCGCATCGCGTCGAAAGTAGCACCGATAGCGGCAATTTCCGACAAGGTCGCGCGCTTTGCGGCCAGTGCTGCGGCTTCGGGTTCAAGGGCCAAGCGGATCTCGAGGATTGAGGCCTCCAGTACTGGATCGTGGGGTTGCGCCCCAATCCATCCGAGGACTTTGGGGTCAAGGATATTCCACTCTGACCGGGGCTGGACCAACGTGCCCACCCGTCGCCGAGAAGAGATTAACCCCTTTTCGACCAGAAACTTGAGTGCTTCACGAACTGCTGTTCGGCTCAGTCCATACGTCCTTGCGAGGTCGGTTTCGCGCAAGAACTTACTGCCGGGCGCGCGCTTGCCGCTGATGATCTCCTGACCGAGCATTTCGATCAGATCATCCGTTGTCTTGGGCTGCTGCTCCACGCTTTGCTGCGCCTCCATTTCTTTCCTCGTAAAATTTACACTCAAAACCCCGGATTCTCTTCGGTGCAATTTCCGAAAATGTCCAGAGAAACGCGGGGAAATCCCCCTAAGAGCGAAAAAGGTCCGATTTAATAATTGAAAGGTCTGACCTTTATGTCAATATGGATGCACATTGATTCGAAGCTCAGGGAGGGTCCAATGAAACTACTGAAACTTGCAGCCACCGTGGCGGCACTTGCCGTTCCGACATTCGTGTCCGCACAGGACGTGAAGATCGGCTTTATCGTAAAACAGCCCGAGGAGCCGTGGTTCCAGGACGAATGGAAGTTTGCGGACATTGCCTCAGTGGAAAAAGGGTTCAAGGTCATCCAGATCGGCGCCGTCGACGGGGAAAAGGTCATGGCGGCCATCGACAACCTCGGCGCGCAGGGCGTTGACGGTTTCATCATCTGTACGCCAGACGTCAATCTCGGACCGGGCATCGTGGCCAAGGCCGCGGCCAACGGTCTCAAGCTGATGACCGTCGACGACCGCCTGATTGGCGCGAATGGCGAGCCGATGAAAGATGTGCCGCATATGGGTATTTCGGCGCGCAAGATCGGTGAGGATGTGGGCAAGGCCATTGCTGAAGCTGCAACCGAACGTGGCTGGGGTCTCGACGAGATCGGCGTGGTCCGCGTGTCCTACGACCAGCTTCCCACGGCGGTTGATCGCGTCGATGGCGCGCTGGATATGCTGCGCAAGGCGGGTGTGTCCGACACCCATATCTTCGACGCACCGCAGGCGCGCACGGATACCGAAGCGGCGCTGAACGCGGCCACTATCGTGCTGAACAAGAACCCCGACGTTAAATACTGGGCGGCTGTGGGGCTAAACGACGAGGCCGTTCTCGGGGCCGTGCGGGCAGCCGAAAGCGTTGGTATCAACCCGGATCACATGATCGGTGTCGGTATCGGCGGTTCGGATTCTGCGATTAACGAGTTCGAAAAGCCGGATGCAACGGGGTTCTACGGCACGGTCATCATTTCGCCGAAACGTCATGGGTATGAGACCGCGATGAACATGTATGAGTGGATCACTGAGGGCAAAGAGCCTGATGCGCTGATCCTCACATCCGGTGCATTGGCCACACGGTCCGACTACCAGGAAGTTCGTGCCAGCCTCGGCATCGAATAACCCCGACCACGTCCACAAACCGGCGGCGCCCTCATGGCGCCGCCAATCAGAGGCAGGCCATGACCTATCTGACATTCAGTTCGATCTCGAAATCCTATCCGGGTGTGCGCGCGCTCACCGACGTGACCTTTGATGTAAGTCGTGGCGCGGTGCATGGGCTCATGGGGGAAAACGGTGCGGGGAAATCGACCCTAATTCGTATTCTCTCGGGCGATGCAGAAGCGGATACAGGCGTCGTCACAATCGACCGCGAGGAACAGCACTACCGCTCGGCGCGCGATGCACGTGACGCAGGTGTGACGGTGATCCACCAGGAACTGCAGCTGGTCACAGGGTTGACCGTGGCAGAAAACCTGAATCTGGGACATTTCCCCGGACGTGCGGGCGTAATTGACTACAAACAACTCTACCACAATGTCGGTGAAAAGCTGCGGCAGGTGGGCATCCATGTCGATCCCCGCGCCAAGGTTGCCGACCTCTCAATTGGCGAACGCCAAATGGTCGAGATCGGCAAGGCGATTATGGTCGACGCACGCATCATTGCGCTGGATGAGCCGACTTCCTCACTTTCCGCGCATGAGAGCGAGACCCTCTTCCGCCTGATCAGTCGCTTGAAGGCCGAGGGCCGGACAATCATCTATATCTCGCACCGAATGGAAGAAGTTTTCCGGCTGTGTGACAGCCTTACGGTGTTGCGCGACGGTCAGGTCGCGGCCCATCACCGGACGCTGGAAGGGGTCACCGCAGATCAGGTCATTTCCGAGATGGTCGGCCGCGAAATTGACGACATCTGGCGCTGGCGTCCGCGTACGCTTGGCGAGGTGAAACTCGACGTGAATGGCCTCAAAGGTGCACAGCTTCCGGCTCCCATCACCTTCCAGGTGCGGCGCGGCGAGGTTCTGGGGTTCTTCGGGTTGATCGGCGCAGGGCGATCGGAACTTATGCGGTTGGTTTTCGGGGCCGATCCACAAACCGCTGGAACGGTGCGCATCGGGGACAGAACGCACATCGCGCGCACCCCTAAGTCCTCCATTCACGCGGGGCTGGTTCTCGTACCCGAAGACCGCAAGGCAGAAGGCATTATTCAGGGGCGCTCGCTTGAGGAGAATATCCTCATTTCATCCCGTCGCCATCTGACGCGCGCTGGTGTCCTCAATCGTCGCCGCGAGGCGGAGATCGCCGAGGTTGAATTGAAACGTCTGAAGGTGCGCACCCCGTCGAGATTGCAGGACATTGTGAACCTGTCGGGCGGCAACCAGCAAAAAGTGATCCTTTGTCGCTGGCTGTCGGAGGAAGGGGTCGAGGTTCTGCTTATCGACGAGCCGACACGGGGTATCGACGTGGGCGCAAAATCGGAGATCTACGACATCCTCTACCAACTTGCCGAAGATGGCATGGCCATTGTTGTTGTGTCCTCGGAGCTGCCTGAAATCATGGGTATTTGTGACAGGATCCATGTCATGCGCAATGGCCACATCTCGGCCGAAGTGGCCCGCACCGATTTCACAGAAGAAACATTACTGGCTGCCGCCATGCCTGAAGACAGCGCGAGAACGGCAGATGAAGGAGACTCCAAATGACACACACAGTTCGCAAAATCCTGTTGGGCGATCAAGGGCTTCTTGTACTGTTCGCATTGGCGTTCGTGGTCGTGTCTTTGAGCGTGCCGAACTTCCTCACCGAACGCAACATGCTCGGGCTGTTGCAATCCGTGGTCACGGTGGGTGTGGTGGCCTGCACAATGATGTTCTGTCTGGCGGGGCGGGATTTCGATCTCTCGGTCGGCTCGAATGTGGCCTTCACGGGGATGGTTGCGGTCATGGCCTCGAATGCCACAGGCTCGATCGCTTTAGGTATTCTGGTTGCCTTGGTGGCCGGGGCCGCAGTGGGGGCGTTCAACGGCTTCGTCATCGCGAAGTTCCGCATCAATGCGCTCATCACCACGCTGGCGACCATGCAGATCGTGCGCGGTCTTGCGCTGATCTCCTCGGACGGGCGCGCCGTGGGTATTCAGGACCCGAATTTCTACCAGATCTCGCTGTCCAAATTTGCGGGTGTGCCTTCGCCAATCTGGGTTTTGATGATCCTGTTTTTGATGTTTGGGTTCATCCTGACGCGGACGGTTTTCGGCAAGAACACTCTGGCCATCGGTGGCAATCCCGAGGCGGCGCGTCTTGCGGGGGTCGATGTGGATCGTATGCGGATTGCGATCTTCACACTACAAGGGGTGACTTGTGCCATCGCGGGCATCCTGCTTGCCTCGCGGATCACATCGGGACAGCCGAACGCTGCGACGGGGCTGGAGTTGTCCGTAATCTCTGCCTGCGTGCTCGGCGGGGTCTCCCTCGCGGGTGGGCGTGCCACGATGACAGGTGTTATCATCGGGGTAATGATCATGGGCATCGCCGAGAACGTGATGAACCTACTGAACATTCAGGCGTTCTATCAATATGTTGTGCGTGGTGTGATCCTGTTGCTTGCGGTGTTGCTCGACAATCTGCGCACTCTTGCGTCCTCCCGCGCGAAAGGCTGACCCGGGCCAAACAGGAAGGTGGCGCGGCATGGGTCGCGCCACCTTCCACGGTCCTTTTTACAATCCCATTCAGGAGACTCGATCATGTCTGGTTCGAGATTGCACAGCAAGCGCGTGCTCATCACTGGCGCCGCACAAGGCATTGGACTTGCGATTGCGCGCGCGTGCCATCGCGAAGGGGCGGCGCTCTATCTGTGCGACATTGACAGCGCGCGTCTCGATACTGTCGGGGCTGAGTTGGGCGGGCGCAGTGGGCAACTGGACTGGGGGCGTGCGGACATCTCGGATGCCGAGTCGGTACGAGGGCAGGTTGCCCGCGCGGCTGACACCATCGGGCCGGTGAATGTGCTGGTCAACAACGCGGGGGTGAACGTTTTCGCAGCGCCTTTGGAAATGACCGATGCACAGTGGAAACGGTGTTTCGACATCAACCTCAACGGGGCTTGGAATTGCTCTCGTGCGGTCCTGCCGGCCATGGTCGAGGCGGGTGAAGGCGTGATCCTCAATATCGCCTCGACCCATTCGTTTACGATTATTCCTGGCACCTTCCCTTATCCCGTGGCTAAGCACGCCTTGCTTGGTCTCACAAAATCGCTGGCGCTGGAATTTGCGGTGCAGGGGGTGCGGGTCAACGCAATTGCCCCCGGATATGTCGCGACCCAAAACGTGATTGACTACTGGAACAGCGCCCCAGATCCGCAGGTCGCAAAGCAGCGCACGTTGGATCTCCATCCAGGCGGGCGCATTGCCCAACCCGACGAAATTGCAAATGCAGCTGTGTTCATGGTGTCGGACGAGTGTCCCTTCATGAATGCCACCTGCCTGACCATTGATGGTGGGCTGAGCGTACTGCACCACCCCACATAGAAGACCGGAAAACCGAAACATGAAAATCACTGCATTGAAGACATACGCCGTTCCACCCCGTTGGGTGTTCTTGAAAATCGAGACCGACGAGGGGGTCTGCGGCTGGGGTGAGCCTGTGCTTGAAGGGCACGCACAAACGTTGAAGGCCAAGGTGAAGGAGCTGGAAACCTTCGTTATCGGGCGCGACCCCGCGCGTATCGAAGACATTTGGCAACTGATTTATCGAAATGGGTGCTACCGTGGCGGCCCCGTGTTGATGAGCGCGATCTCTGGCATCGACATGGCGCTCTGGGACATTAAGGGCAAGGTTTGCGGCCAGCCTGTTCACAGTCTGCTGGGCGGACCGGTACGCGACCGCATTCGCAGCTATCGTTGGATCGGTGGTGACCGCGTGGAAAACCTTGTCGAGGGGGCCCAGGAAATGCGTGCGGAGGGCTATGATGCGGTCAAGTTCAACGTGTGTACTGAACTTCAGATCGTCGACACCTACGCGAAGGTGGATAAGATCGTCGAAACGCTGTCCGAAGTGCGCGCGGCTGTCGGTTCCACCATGGATCTTGCGTTTGATTTCCACGGTCGCGTTCACTATCCGATGGCGCGCGTACTCCTAAAAGAGATCGAACACTTGCGACCGATTTTTGTCGAGGACGCGGTTGTTTCGACCCAAGTCGACGCGATGGCGCAGCTTGCGCAGTTAACCTCTGTGCGATTGTGTACCGGCGAGCGGATGCATTCGCGGTATGACTTCCGACCCGTGTTCGAAAGCCTTGCGGCCAGTGTCATCAACCCGGACACCGCCCATGTCGGCGGCATTTCGGAGATGGTGCGTATTGGGCATATGGCCGAGGCGTATGACGTCGCGCTGGCCCCGCATTGTCCGCTCGGACCAATCGCACTGGCGGCGTGTTTGCAGGTGGATGCCGTGTGCTACAACGCCTTCATTCAAGAGCAAAGCCTAGGGATGCATTACAACTCGGGCGGCGATCTGAACGATTACCTCACACCCGAAACCCGTTTCAGTGTCGAGGATGGTTTCCTGCCGATCCCGCAAGGCGACGGCCTGGGAATTGAGGTCGACGAAGCTGTCGTCATTGAGCGCAGCAAACAAGAACACGATTGGCGTGCGCCGATCTGGCGCCATGCGGATGGCTCGATCTCCGAATGGTAATCCACATCTATATTTCACTTCACAAAAGGACGAAACCGTGACGCTTCCGAAAACCGATTCCGAGCTGTTCGAACTGCTTAAAACCCGCCTGTTTACTGCCGTTCTCGGCGATATTTTGGACATGATGGGCTATCGACATCAGTTCCTGCCCGCCGCGATTAGCCCGCTACAATCGGACATGAAGCTTGCGGGGCGGGCGATGCCTGTGCTCGAGGCGGATGTCTTTGATGAGGGCGGCGAAGACTCCAAAGGCCCACTGTCGAACAAACCCTTCGGGCTGATGCTGGAGGCCCTGGATGATCTGCGCGAGGGCGAAGTCTATGTCGCCGCTGGTGGCTCGCTTCGTTATGCGTTCTGGGGCGAGTTGATGGCGACCCGTGCGACGCATCTTAAAGCGGCGGGGGCGGTTGTGAACGGCTATATTCGTGACACAGACGGGATCGAAGCCATCGGCTTCCCGACATTTGGGCGGGGCATTTATGCGCAAGATCAAGGGCCGCGCGGTAAAGTTATTGACTATCGTTGCACCATTGAAATCGAAGGCATCCGCATTGCTCCTGGCGATCTGTTGTTCGGAGATCGTGAAGGCGTGTTGGTTATTCCCAGAGATGTTGAAGCGGAATGCATTCGGCGTGCGCTGCAAAAGGCGAGCACCGAGAATGAGGTGGCAGTGGCAATCCAGTCAGGCATGAGCGCGACAGAAGCCTTCAACAAATACGGCGTTATGTGACGCGAGGCCTGCGGTGTTTGTGATATTGCAAAATGATGCGAACACCACTGATTTAAGCTGCTCCAGGGGTGTGGTGCGCAACTTTGCATCGCCAAGGGGCACTCATCGCGTTCGCGCGAATATCGGGGCCATGGCCGCGCATTTGAACTGACACTTTCCATGTGGAGGTGGGGGAAAGCGCAACCACTTTGGCCGTTTCGGATAATGCGACCGAAATGTGTTTGGCTCAGCCATTGCCGTCATCAGGCGCATGGATGGGCAGGGTTCTTTACGGACGAACAACCCGCGTCCGTCGCATTGCAAACCAGATTGTTAAAAAGGAGGAGACTACCATGAAATTTAGAAAGACCCTTTTGGTCACCATGCTTTTGTCCGTTGCGGCGCTGCCAGCGCTCGCGCAGGACTTTAAGTTGAAGTTTCAGTCCAGCGATCCAGCGGGAAATCCAACTTACATGATTGAACAGGAATGGGCGCAACGGGTGTCTGACGCCTCTGGGGGCCGTCTGTCGATCGAAATGCTCCCCGTGGATTCCGTCGTCAGCTACAATGAGACCCATGACGCGGTAGGTGCGGGCATTCTTGGGGGTCACATTACTGCGGTGGCCTATGCATCGGGCAAAGACCCTGCGTTCGCATTGATCGGAAATACGGTTGGTGCATGGTCGTCGCCATATGAGATGCTGCGCTGGCATTGCCAACTTGACGGCATTGACCTGTGACGGTCCCCAGGGGTGATTTTCTCAGGCGGTCATTTCGAACGCATA
>NZ_JAUOSD010000035.1:0-29813 GCF_030548265.1 Marinovum sp. 2_MG-2023
GCGGGATGGAGCAGCCCGGTAGCTCGTCAGGCTCATAACCTGAAGGTCGTAGGTTCAAATCCTACTCCCGCAACCAACTTTAGCGAACAGGCCGCAGTCGAAAGACTCGCGGCCTTTTTTGGTGCTTCCAGTGAAGGTGCGGCGCGCTAGCCGGTCCTCTCACCGTTCCGCTAATGCACGTCCTGCGCTGCAATTGACGGTTTGTTGGGTGAACATTTTCGCGATGATCGGCTGCCTCTTGATGGACAGGGCAAGCAACCCGATATAGTGAAGTCCAATGGCCAAGAAAAAAGACACAGATCCCAATTACAAGGTCCTCGCCGAAAACCGGCGGGCGCGGTATGATTATGCGATCGATGATGATATCGAATGCGGGATCATCCTGACCGGGTCAGAGGTGAAATCGCTGCGCGAGACCTCTTCGAATATCGCCGAAAGCTATGCGGCGGTGGAAGAGGGCGAATTGTGGTTGGTCAATTCCTATATCGCGCCGTACAACCGCGCCATGTTCCCACATGAAGAGCGTCGCCGGCGTAAGCTTTTGGTGTCCCGCAAGGAATTGTCGCGACTTTGGTCCGAGACTCAGCGCAAGGGGATGACGCTGGTGCCGCTTGTGCTGTATTTCAATCACAAGGGTCTGGCGAAGATGAAAATCGGCATCGCCAAGGGTAAGAAGAACCACGACAAACGCGCAACGGATGCACAGCGTGACTGGAACCGCCAGAAACAGCGGCTGTTGCGCCACGACGCGTGATCTACCTGTGCTTGATTGCGATCTGACAGCGCTAAAACGCGCGCGCTGTCACGGCGAGAGTACCCCCGCATAGCCCAGCCCGACAGTCGGGCCTCCGCTATCAAGTTCAGATTACGCGCCAGTGTTGTCAGCCCCGAGATTGTGCCGCGCCGCCAAGCACACAAGTAGTTTTTGCCGCCTGAAGACCCCGATCGCCCGGTGTCAGGATCAACAAGGTAAATCCATATCCCGCCACGCCCCATGGCAGAGCGGGGAATACCGCTGACACATTCCCGTCACCGCCATGCTGTTTGATCGCTATTGATTGACCGACCCTGCTGCATGGCCGGGAAAACGGGTAGATCCCATTCAGGAGACAGTCACGTGGAACTCATTATCAGCCTTTTGTCCGGCGCGGTTGGCGGCAACGTCGCGGGCAAACTTCTCGGCAAACTTGATCAGGGTATGCTCATCAATTCGATTTCCGGCATTGTCGGTGGCGGTCTTGGCGGGACGCTTTTGTCGATGATTGGCGCGCCGGATGCCGCTGGTGCAGCGGGCGAAATGGCCGGTTTGGACATTGGTGCGCTTCTGGGCCAAGTGGCCGGCGGCGGTGTCGGTGGTGGCGTGGTGCTGGCCATTGTCGGCGCGGTCAAGAACATGATGGCGAAATAACCAGCGTCCGGGGCGTTCAAACCCCATCACAGGCGGCGGGTGCCCTCCCCCAGGGCAGCCGCCACTTGTGTCCCTCTGTCGGCTTCAGTAGGAAGAAGCAAAGGCGCAATGGGGGATATATGGCACAAGACGATCCCAAAACACTGGTCTCGACCGATTGGCTGGCACAGCATCTGAAGGACCCGGATCTTCGTATTCTGGATGCGTCGTGGCATTTGCCCGACGCCGGGCGCGATGCACGTGCCGAATATGACGCGAGCCATATTCCCGGCGCGCGATTCTTTGACATCGAGGAAATCTCTGATGCTCGGTCCGATCTGCCACATATGGTGCCGCCGGTCGAAAAATTCATGTCGCGGATGCGCGCGCTTGGCGTCGGCGACGGCCATCAGGTTGTGGTCTATGACAGCGTCGGCTTGTTCTCGGCCGCCCGTGTGTGGTGGCTGTTCCGATTGATGGGGCAGGACAATATCGCGGTGTTGGATGGTGGTCTGGCGAAATGGACCGCCGAGGGCCGTGCGACCGAAGACATGCCGCCGGTGATCCGCGACCGGCATATGACGGTGCGCGTGCAAAATGCCCTGCTGCGCGACGTGACCCAGGTGTCCGCCGCCGCGAAATTGCAAAGTCATGCGATTGTTGATGCCCGCGGTGCGGCGCGGTTCCGTGGCGACAGCCCCGAACCCCGCGAGGGCCTGCGGGCCGGGCATATTCCCGGCGCGCGCAATGTGCCCTATGCCAGCCTGCTGAACGCGGACGGCACGATGAAATCCCCACAAGAGACCCGCGCATTGTTCGAAGCGGCGGGTGTCGATCTGGACAAACCGGTCATCACCACCTGTGGCTCTGGCGTAACGGCGGCGATCCTGTCGCTGGCGCTGGAACGCATGGGCAAGACCGACCATTCGCTTTATGACGGGTCATGGGCGGAATGGGGCCAATTTCCCACAGTGCCCGTAGCCACCGGAGAGGCCTGAGACCATGCTGACCAACCTGCAAGAAATGCCCGCCGACAAAATTCTGGCGCTGATGAAGATGTACAAGGACGACCCGCGCCCGCACAAGGTCGATCTGGGTGTCGGCGTTTACAAGGACGCTTCTGGCAAAACCCCGATCTTTGGCGCGATCAAGGCGGCGGAAAAGCTGCTTTGGGAACGGGAAGACACCAAATCCTATGTCGGGCTGATCGGTGATCCCGCTTACAAGGATGCGATGGCGGATCTGATCCTGGGGGATGCGGTGCCTGCGGCGAATATTGCCGGGGCGGCAACGCCCGGCGGCACAGGCGCGGTGCGAAATTGTTTCGAACTGGCGCGTATGGCCAACCCGGATGTGCGGGTCTTTACCTCGGATCCGACCTGGCCGAACCATCTGTCGATCCTGAAATTCATGGGGCTGCCCAACGTCGAATACCGCTATTTCGATAGCGAGACCGGCGGCGTTGATTTTGACGGCATGCTCGAAGATCTGGCGCAGGCCGGTCCGGGCGATTTGGTGCTGTTGCATGGCTGCTGTCACAATCCGACCGGGGCCAATCTGAACCTGACCCAATGGCAGGCAGTGATTGACCTGCTGCTGAAAACCGGCGCGACCCCGATGATCGACATCGCCTACCAAGGCTTTGGCGATGGGCTGCAAGAGGATGCCGCCGGCGTGCGGCTGGTGGCAAAATCGGTGCCGGAGCTGCTGATCGCGGCGTCCTGTTCCAAGAATTTCGGCATCTATCGGGAACGGGCCGGGCTGGCGATGGCGATCAGCAATGATCCGGCGCGGCGCGACATTCACCAAGGTGCGTTGGCGCATCTCAACCGGCAGAACTATTCCTTCCCGCCGGACCACGGCACCCGGTTGGTGACCATGGTGCTGACAGATGAAAAACTGCGCGCCGACTGGATGGCGGAACTGGAAGACATTCGTTTGGGTATGCTGACGCTGCGCGAAAGCCTTGCCCGGGCCCTGCAAGAGGCTTCTGGCTCTGACCGCTTCGGTTTCCTAGCGGAGCATCGCGGCATGTTCTCGCGTTTGGGGACATCGCCCGACATGGTGCAGAAACTGCGCGAAGATCACGCAATCTATATGGTCGGGGACAGCCGGATGAATATTGCCGGGTTGAACGCCCAGACGGTCCCGGTGCTGGCCAAGGCGATTGTCGATACCGGCATCTGAACACGGTTCACAAATGATATGACAGGCCGCTCTGAGAAGGGCGGCCTTTTTCGTTGTGGCCCCCATGGCGCGCGCCCCGTGCGCCGTGATGCGGCAATCTGTGCGTTGCGGATGCAGAGTGGCGGCGCTACCGTTGAGCTGTCTCGCCCCGCCTTGCACAGCATCCGGGACAGACCCCAATGAAATTTGCATGACTGGCTTGTCCGATGAAGCCCAAGATTTTCACGACTCTGCGGAGCTATGATCGCCCGCAATTTGGCAGTGACGTTGCCGCCGGCATCACGGTGGCCATGGTGGCCCTGCCGCTGAGTATTGCGATTGCAATCGCCTCCGGTGCCGGGCCGGAAAAGGGGTTGATCACCGCGATTGTTGGCGGGCTTTTGATTTCCATGCTGGGCGGCAGCCGGGTTCAGATCGGCGGCCCCACTGGCGCATTTATCGTTGTGGTGTTCGGGGTGATTGCCGAACACGGGTATGACGGGCTTGTGCTTGCGACGTTCATGGCGGGGATCATCATGTTGGTCGCGGGCTATTTGCGGGCTGGCAATCTGGTGGCCTATGTTCCCGAACCGGTGGTCAACGGGTTCACGCTTGGCATTGCGGTGATCATCGCGGCCAGCCAGATCAAGGATCTGTTTGGCGTGTCCATCGCAGAAGACCCGGCGGAATTCCTGGCCAAGATCGAGGCCTTGTGGGCCGCCCGTGACAGCGCAAATTTCGCTGCCTTGCTCATCGGGCTGGTCACGATGGTTCTGATCGTGGTGCTGCGTCGGCTCGCGCCGAAATTTCCCGGATTGATTCTGGCCGTCGGGGCGACATCGGCGATTGTGGCGCTGGCCCAGCTGCCGGTGGATAGTTTGTATTCCCGCTTTGGGGCCTTGCCCAACACCCTGCCTCTGCCGGCCATTCCGGCCATCACGCTGGAGCGGGTGGTAGAGCTGTTGCCGTCGGCCTGTGTCATCGCCTTTTTGGCCGGAATTGAATCGCTGTTGTCGGCAATGGTGGCGGACAAGATGATCGACGGGCACCACCGACCCAATGCCGAGGTGCTGGCGCAGGGCTATGCCAATATTGGCTCCGCGCTGTTTGGTGGTCTGCCCGCGACCGGGGCCATTGCACGCACCGCAACCAATATTCGCGCCGGGGGGCGGACGCCCGTGGCGGGGATCGTGCATGCGGTGACCATCTTGCTGGTCATGCTGCTGGCCGCGCCATTGGCCGGTTATCTGGCGATGCCAGCGCTGGCCGGATTGCTGATTCTGACCGCCTGGAACATGAGCGAGCCGCATAAATGGCGGGGCTATCTACAGGAACGGCGATCAGATCAGTTCTTGTTGCTTTTGACCATGGTGCTGACCGTGTTTGCGGACCTCACCATTGCCATTGGCGTTGGGGTCGCTCTCGGGCTTGCCCTGCGCCTCAGACGGCGCAAGGTGCCGCCATCGGATTGGACACCCCGAGAGCGTTGATATTCGCAGACGTCAGTTCGACCGCCCACCGCCAAACAAATCGCGCAGTACCTGTTCCAGCACTGTATCGGGGCCATTGCCCGCCGAGGGGCGGCGCTGCGTTTGTTGCGGGTTTTGCGGCTCTGGGGCCGGGGCGGGGCGCGCCGGTATTTTCATCGGCAATTCCCGCACCGGCAGGCCCTTGTGCACGCGCACCATGGTTTCATGCCAGATTTCGGCCGGAAGACCGCTGCCTGTCACCCCGGTCAGCGGGGTGTTGTCGTCATAGCCCATCCAGACCCCGGCGACGTAATCCGCAGTGAAGCCGATGAACCACGCGTCACGCGCGGCTTGGGTTGTGCCGGTCTTGCCCGCAGCGGGGCGATCGGGCAGGGCGGCACGGCGTCCCGATCCTTCGGACACCACTTTTTCCATCATATAGATCAGCGATTCTGCCGCCTCTTTCTGGATCACCCGTTCGCCGATGCCGCCGGTGGTGTCCATCAAGGGCGTATCGTCGCCCAGCAGCTTCAGCTCGACCAATCCATAGGGCGTGACCGAAGACCCGCCGTTGAGGATGCCGGCATAGGCCCCGACCATTTCGATCAAAGTGGCCTCAGATGCGCCAAGCGCCATCGCCGGGCTGTCGGCCAATGCGCTTTCGATGCCAAAATCCCGCGCCACTTTCTGCACCAGATCCCGGCCCAGTGACTCTGATATTTTCACCGCCGGAATGTTCAATGACCTTTTGAGCGCCTCGGTAAGCGTCACCTGACCTTTGTAATCCTTGGTATAATTCTTTGGGCACCATTCGCCGGAACCGGGGATGTTCATGCAGAACGGTTCGTCGCGGATCGTGTCCAGCGGCGAATAGCCCATTTCCATTGCGGTGGCATAGACAAAGGGTTTGAAGGACGACCCGGTCTGGCGCTTGGCCTGGGACGCGCGGTTGAACACGCCAGAAACCTTGGTCCGGCGCCCGCCCACCATGGCGCGCACGGCGCCATCGGCAGACATCACCACAATGGCCGCCTGCGCCTTTGACCCTTCGCGCACCTTGTTTTCAAAGATAAAGGTCATCGCATCTTCGGCCGCCTTCTGGATGCGTTGATCCATCGTGGTGCGAATGATGACGTCTTCGGTGGTGTTGCGGGTAAAGAATTCCGGCCCTGACGACATGACCCAATCGGCGAAATATCCGCCGGCCTCGGCCTCGGCGGCATCTGACAGGACGGCGGGGTTTGCCTGTGCATCCTGGGCCTGTGCGGCGGTCAGGTAATCCTGTTCCTCCATCAGACGAATGACCGTTGCGGCCCGCCGCTGTGAGCGTTCCAGATTGTTGGTCGGGGCATAGCGCGAGGGGGCCACCAACAGGCCGGCCAGCATCGCGGCCTCTGCCGGTGCGACCTCATTCGCGGATTTGCCGAAATAGCGTTGGCTTGCGGCTTCGAACCCGCGCGATCCTTCGCCCAGAAAGGCCCGGTTGAGATAGATGGTCAGGATCTCGTCCTTGGAGTATTTGACCTCCATCGCAATGGCATAGGTCGCCTCCTTGATCTTGCGCCAGAGCGAACCTTCGCGGCATTCCGCTTCATAGGCGCGTTCGCTCTTCCAATCCTGTTCGTTATAGGGCGTGCCAAGGCAGAGCAGTTTTGCGGTCTGCTGGGTGATGGTCGACCCGCCATGGCCGGACAACGGGCCGCGCCCCTCGCTCAGGTTGATGCGCACCGCGCTGGCAATGCCGCGGGGGCTGACGCCGAAATGGCGGTAAAACCGTTTGTCTTCGGTCGCGACCACGGCGTTGCGCAGATGCGGCGATACCGTCTTGGCATCAATCGCGCCGCCGAATTGCTGGCCGCGCCATGCAAACACCGCGCCACTGTTATCCAGCATGGTGACCGAGCCGCGTGCGCGCCCGTCGAGAAGCTCCTGCACCGGCGGCAGGGTCGCGTTGTAGTAATAGACCCCGATGCCCACCAGAAGCGCAATCACCGCTGTCACTGTCACGCCAATGCGCACCACCAACCGCACAATCCAACGCAGGAACATCGCCAGATACCCGATCGGACCACGCCGCACCGGTTTGCGGCGCGCGGCGGGACGTTTCTTTTTCGGGGCCGGCTTCTTGGGCGCGGTGGTTTTCTTGCGTGCGGTGCTCGGCCCCTTGGAGGGATAGCGTTTGTCCGCTCTCAATCGCGGCTTGCGACCGCTGGAATCACTCATCTCACTGACCTGCTCGGGTTTTTGGCTTTTTCCGTAAAATAGCCCTTTCTGGCCTTGTTGTAGAGGGCGGTGCCGCACAGTTGTAATTTATTTATCGTCTAATTTTTGTGCGAGGACCTGCATTTGTGCAAAAATTGTGCAAGTGGCGCGGAAATCGCCGCCTATTTTGGCGTCAAAACCTTCCCGTTTGGGGTGTTCCGCCGCTTTTCTGCGGTTGCGAAATCCGCAGGCCCGACCTGCTAACTGACAGGCCCGGCCTGCATACCGAAAGGGAAGAACGTGAAACTCATCATTGCAACAATCAAGCCGTTCAAGCTTGAAGAGGTTCGCGAGGCGCTGACTGGCATCGGTGTACGCGGCATGATGGTGACCGAGATCAAGGGCTTCGGCTCACAGTCCGGGCACACCGAGATTTACCGCGGCGCGGAATATGCGGTGAACTTCGTTCCAAAGATCAAACTCGAAATCGTCGTGTCGGCCGCCATGACCGACCAGGTTGTCGAAACCATCACCAAAACCGCCCAAACCGGAAAAATCGGTGACGGCAAGATTTTCGTGCTCGATGTGGCACAGGCCGTGCGCGTGCGCACCGGTGAAACCAACGAAGACGCGCTGTAAGCGGGCGTCCCCGGACAAACAAGGGAAACGGAAATATGAAACTTCTCAAGACACTAGCCCCGGTGGCCGCACTTGTTGTGCTGCCCAGCCTTGGGCTCGCTCAGGACGAGGGTCCGGTGGCAGGTGTGAACGCCTCAACCGACAGCGTCTTCATCTTCAACTCGTTGCTGTTCCTCATCGGCGGCTTCCTTGTGTTCTGGATGGCCGCGGGTTTTGCCATGCTCGAAGCGGGCCTTGTGCGTTCCAAAAACGTTACGATGCAGCTGACCAAGAACATTGCGCTGTTTTCGTTGGCCGCGATTGCCTATTACCTGATTGGCTACAACTTGATGTACCCCTTGGGCACATGGTCGATTGATGGCATCCTGTCCGGCGTCTGGGGCCCCGGTGTTCTTGAGGCAGTGGGCGTAAGCGCGGCAGATGCCGATGATTACGGCTATGCGTCGACCGGGTCTGACTTCTTCTTCCAGCTGATGTTCTGTGCGACCACCGCGTCGATCGTGTCGGGCACATTGGCCGAACGTATCAAGCTTTGGCCGTTCCTTTTCTTCGTGATCATCCTGACCGCGATTATCTATCCGCTGCAGGCGTCGTGGAAATGGGGCGGTGGCTTCCTTGATGCGATGGGTTTCCTTGATTTCGCCGGTTCCACAGTTGTGCACTCGGTTGGTGGCTGGGCCGCTCTGGCTGGCGCGCTGATCCTTGGGCCGCGTATCGGCAAATATTCCAAAGAAGGCCGGACTATCCCGATCCCGGGCTCGAACCTGTCGCTTGCCACTCTGGGTACGTTTATCCTTTGGCTCGGTTGGTTTGGTTTCAATGGTGGCTCGCAGCTGGCCATGGGCACAGTCGGTGACGTTGCAGACGTAAGCCGCATCTTTGCCAACACCAACACCGCTGCTGCGGGTGGCGCGATTGCCGCTCTGATCCTGACCCAGTTGCTGTACAAGAAACCGGACCTGACCATGGTGCTGAACGGCGCGCTGGCTGGCCTGGTGTCGATCACAGCAGAGCCGCTGACCCCGACACTGGGTTCCGCAACTCTGATCGGTGCTGTCGGTGGTGTGATCGTGGTCTTCGCGGTTCCGTTCCTCGACAAGCTGAAGATTGACGATGTTGTTGGCGCGATCCCGGTTCACCTGTTCGCTGGTATCTGGGGCACACTCGCGGTTGTTCTGACCAACGGTGACGCATCCATCGGCACACAGCTCTATTCGATCCTGGTTGTTGGTATCTTTACCTTCGTTGTATCGGGCGTCGTCTGGTTCATCCTCAAGGCCACCGTGGGCATCCGCGTCGGCGAGGAAGAAGAGATCACCGGTCTCGACATGGCTGAGCTGGGCATGGAAGCATACCCAGAGTTCTCAAAGGGCTGATCTCAGCCGACCAATGGTCTGAGAAATACAGTTTGCGAAGGCCCGGACGGAAACGTCCGGGCCTTTTCTTTGTCTCTCGCAGAATCAAATGCGGATATGCTAGGTTTTGCGGCATGAAGGACCAGACCCCCAATATCCGCGACCGTGAGGCCCCAATCATCCGCCAGCTGGATGAGGCCGCAGTCAATCGAATTGCCGCAGGCGAGGTGGTCGAACGCCCCGCGTCGGCGGTCAAGGAGTTGGTGGAAAACGCACTGGATGCCGGGGCCACACGGATAGAGATCGACATTGCCGGCGGCGGCAAATCGCTGATCCGGGTGCGCGACAATGGCTGTGGCATGACCGCCGAACAATTGCCGCTGGCCTTGTCACGTCATGCCACGTCCAAGATCGACGGCAGTGATCTGCTCAACATTCACTCCTTTGGATTCCGGGGCGAGGCGCTGCCGTCGCTTGGTGCGGTCGGTCGTTTGACCATCACTTCGCGTGCGGCGGGGGCGGATGCGGCGGTGATCCATGTCGAGGGCGGCAATCCCGCGCCGGTCAAACCCGCCGCCTGTAATCGCGGCACCACGGTCGAGCTGCGCGATCTGTTTTTTGCCACGCCGGCGCGGCTGAAATTCCTGCGCAGTGACCGGGCCGAAACACAGGCGATTTCCGACGTCGTCAAGCGGCTTGCCATGGCGGAACCCTTTGTCGGTTTCACCCTGCGCGACGTGACCGGCGACAAAGAGCGCGTCAGCTTTCGCGCTGATCCGCAATCCGGCGAATTGTTCGATGCGCTGAACGGCCGTCTGACCCAGATCCTTGGACGAGAGTTCAGCGAAAACGCCGTGCCGCTGGACGCAGAGCGCGAGGGGCTGCACCTGACCGGTTTTGCCGCTCTGCCAACCTATTCGCGTGGCTCGGCGGTGGCGCAATACATGTTCGTCAATGGCCGCCCGGTGCGGGACAAGCTGTTCTATGGCGCGCTGCGTGGGGCCTATGCCGATTTCCTGTCGCGTGACCGGCATCCGGCGGTGGCGCTGTTCCTCGATTGTGATCCACATCTGGTGGATGTGAACGTGCATCCGGCCAAGAGCGAGGTCCGCTTTCGCGATCCCGGTCTGGCACGCGGGTTGATTGTGTCGGGCTTGCGCCATGCGCTGGCCGATGCCGGGCATCGTGCCTCGACCACTGTGGCCGGGGCCACGCTTGGGGCGATGCGCCCCGAAGTGGTCGAACCGCGTGTCTATCAAATGGATCGGCCCAGCGCGGGCGCGCGCAGTGCGTCCTATCAGGCGCAATCGCCGGGATTTGCCGATTTGGCCGCTAGCTATAGCGCGCGGGTCGAGCCCTTTTACGGTCCCGACCTCAGCCCCGATCATAACCCTGACCACAGCGATGCAGGTCCACATGGGCCCGACGCGCGGTCACAGCAGGCGCCGCAGTCCTTTTCGCAGTCCCCTCTGCCGCAGTCCCTGCCACTGGGTGCAGCGCGGGCGCAGGTGCATGAAAACTACATCATCGCGCAAACCGAAACCGGCATCGTCATTGTCGATCAACATGCCGCGCATGAACGTCTGGTCTATGAACGGCTAAAGCGGCAGGCGGCGGAAAATGGCATTGCGGCGCAGGCGCTTTTGATCCCCGAGGTGGTCGACCTTTCTGACACCGATTGCGCCCTGCTTTTGGAACATGTGGATGCGCTGCGCGAGCTTGGCCTTTCGGTCGAACCCTTTGGCGGTGGCGCAGTGGCCATTCGCGAAACCCCGGCCATTCTGGGCGAGGTCAACGGCGAAGCGCTATTGCGCGACATCCTGGATGAACTGCACGACCTTGGGCAATCGGCACAGCTCAAGGATCGGATCGACGCCATCCTGAGCCGTGTCGCCTGTCACGGTTCGATCCGGTCGGGGCGGCGGATGCAGGCGGATGAAATGAACGCGCTGTTGCGCGACATGGAGGCGACGCCGCATTCCGGGCAATGCAACCATGGCCGACCCACCTATGTGGAATTGAAACTCAGCGATATTGAAAGATTGTTTGGCCGCACATGATCCAGATTGGCGACGCCGCATTTACCCTCAGTGACCCATTGGCGCTGGCCGCTTTGGCCGGTCTGTTGCTGATCATTGCCGTCTTTTGGCTGTTGATCGTGGCGGTCCGGGCGTCCGGTCGCACCGCCCGCATGACAGAGCCGCTGGCGCATCAAATGGGAACGCTGGGCCAGCGGGTACAGGCGCTGGGCGATGGGCAAGAGCGGCTCTCTGGCGGGTTGCATCACGTCAGCGAGGCGCAGGCCCAGAGCCAGATCAAGATGTTGCAGATGATGGAGCAGCGGCTGGCGCAGGTTCAGCAGCAGATGAGCGAGAACCTGCATGGGTCCGCCCGCCGCACCGCCCACAGTCTTGGTGAATTGCAGGAACGGCTGACCGCCATCGACAAGGCACAGGACAATATCACCAAATTGTCCGGAGATGTGCTGTCCTTGCAGGACATCCTGTCGAACAAACAGACGCGCGGGGCCTTTGGCGAGATCCAGTTGAACGACATCGTGTCCAAGGCGCTGCCGTCGGACAGCTATACCCTGCAAGCGACGCTGTCGAACGGCAAGCGGGTCGATTGTCTTATCCATCTGCCCAACCCGCCGGGGCCGATCGCCATCGACAGCAAATTTCCGTTGGAAGCCTATGAGGCCCTGCGCAACGCCGACAGCCCGGAGCGGTTGCAGCGCGCGGCAACCCAGCTGCGCCAAAGCCTGCGCAAACATATCAAGGATATTTCCGAGCGTTATATCCTCGACGGTGAAACCGCCGATGGCGCATTGATGTTCCTGCCGTCCGAGGCGGTTTACGCCGAGCTGCACGCAAATTTCCCCGAAGTGGTGCGCGACGGTTTTGCCGCGCGGGTCTGGATCGTGTCGCCGACCACCTGCATGGCGACGTTGAACACCATGCGCGCGATCCTGAAAGACGCCCGGATGCGGGAACAGGCCGGGGCGATTCGCAAGGAATTGAGCCTGTTGTTTGGCGATGTCGAACGGCTGGGCACGCGGGTTGAAAACCTTGACCGGCATTTTGGTCAGGCGGCCAAGGATATCGCCGAAATCAAGATCAGTTCCGACAAGGCCGGACGCCGTGCCCGGCGGCTGGACAATTTCGATTTCGAAGAACTGGCACCAGAGGCTGAGGCAAACGTGGTGCCGCTGGCCAAAACCTGAGCGCGCTATTTTTCGCGCGGCGGGGTGGATTTATAGAGCGGCAACTGCCAGCCAAACCGCAGGCTGCCAGCGCGCAAGATCCAGGTCATGATGGCGCAGCCCAAAAGGCGGATTTCCGATGGAAATCCGAGTTCCAGCAAAATCAACGCCGTCGACGATCCGGCCAGCGCTGCGGTGGCGTATAATTCGCCCTGGCGCAGGATCACCGGCACCTCATTGGCGACCACATCGCGCATCAAACCGCCGAAACATCCCGTCGTAACCCCCATGATCACCACAATTGTGGTCGGCTGGCCCAGCGCGATGGCCACGCCCGTGCCCGCCGCAACGGCGACAGCCAGCGCAAAACTGTCGAGCCAGATCAGCAACCGCAGGCGGCTTTCGACCAGATGGGCCGAAAAATAGACCGTGATGGCGGCGGCAACGGCGATCAGGATCACACCGGGATCCGCCATCCAGAAAACCGGATTGCGATCCAGCAACAGGTCGCGCACCGTTCCGCCGCCCACGGCCGTCAAACAGGCGAGAAAAGCGAAGCCGATGATGTCCAACTGTGCTCGTGACGCAGCCAGCGCGCCGGTCAGGGCAAAGACAAACACCGATGCGTAATCCAGAAGTGTCAGGATCATGGTTGGCCCCATTGCTGTGCGCGGTTCACGATTTTTCCTTGAACGGTGCCATCCCTTCGCGCGCCAGTTCGTCCGCGCGTTCGTTTTCGGGATGGCCCGCATGGCCCTTGACCCATTGCCAGGTCACATCATGGCGCGCCTGTGCCGTATCCAGACGTTGCCACAGCTCGACATTCTTGACCGGTTTGTTGGCCGCGGTTTTCCAGCCGTTTTTCTTCCAGCCAAAGATCCAGGAGGTCACGCCGTTTTTGACATATGCGCTGTCGGTCACCACGGTGATTGTTGACGCCCGCTCCAGCGCCTCCAGAGCGTGGATCGCGGCCAGCAGTTCCATCCGGTTGTTGGTGGTCATGGCTTCGCCGCCTTTCAGCGTGCGTTCCTTGACCACTTTGTCGCCGTCCCGGGCCAACATCAGCGCCCCCCAGCCGCCAGGGCCGGGATTGCCGGAACAGGCACCGTCGGTATAGGCAAAAAGATCGGGCATGATGGGCATCCTTGGATTGCGTTGGTGCCACATCGCAAAGCCTGCGCATGGTTGCAAGGGGAGAGGGGGCCGGCCCCCTCGGCCTTTGGCCTCACCCCCGGGATATTTTTGGTCAGATGAATTGGCGCATCGGGCAAGCGGTCAGCGGGGGCCATGGTGTCGGAGTTCGGGCCTTGCCGGAGCCGGCCACGGAACAATCAGGCGCGATCCAGCGCCAAACGCCCGGCCAGCAGGGCAAAGACCGCCGCAAAGGACCGGTTGAGCCAGGTCATCACCCGGTCAGATCCGAGGATCGCCTGACGTGCCGCGGCGGCGAAACTGCCGTAAAGCGCAAAGACCGCAAGGGTCAGCGCCATGAACACCCCGCCCAGGATGGCGATTTCCAGGGTCGCTGTGCCGGGTGTGCCAGAGAGGAACGGTGGCAGCAGTGCCAGAAAGAAAATCGACAGTTTCGGGTTCAGCGCGTTGATGAGAACACCCCGCCAGGCGATGTGCGGGCCGGCCTCGGTCCTTTCGCGGGCGCGGATCTGTAGTGCGCCGCCTGAACGTAAGGATTGCCAGGCCAGCCACAAGAGATAGGCCACCCCGGCATATTTCACCAGATTGAACAGCAAGGCCGATGAATGCAGCACCGCCGCAAGCCCCGCCGCCGCCGCCAAAAGGGCCGGCAAGATCCCCAGCGTACAGCCAAGTGCCGCCCAGAGCGCGGACCGCCGCCCCTGACCCAGACCGATGGCAATCGTGTAGATCACACCGGTGCCGGGGGCGAGTACGACAACAAGTGCGGTGAGCAAAAACTGAAGGCTGAGCATCTTGATCTGTCCCTGATCGTTCCGGCGCAGATCAGGTCAGGCGAGGGCGGCAGTGTCAACCCATGTGACGGGCTGTTCGGGGGACATCCAGAACACCGGCGCCTCTGCGGTGGCATCGACCGTCAGCACCCCCATGGCATCCAGCCCGCCCAGCACGGAATCCACCGCTATGGTGGCCAGAATGATGCCCATCACCCGGCTTATGACACTGGCCCCGGTGTTGCCGATCAGGCGGTGGATGGCGCTTGCCGCCAGAAGCAGGACCAGCGTGAAGGCCAGCACAAGGATCAGCAGGCCGGCGGTGATGATCTGGTCGGTCAGCGGTTCGGTGTGATTGTCGGTCAGGACCACAATCGCCAGCATCGCCCCCGGCGAGGCGATGGACGGCATGGCCAATGGAAAGACCGCCGACGCCAGATGATCGCGGCCGGCCTCTTCGATTTCGCGGTTCGGTTTGGAATCGCCGAATATCATCGTCATGGCAAACAGGAACAAAATGATGCCGCCGGCAATCTGGAACGAACCAAGCCGCAGGCCAAGGGTTTCCAGAATGACCTGACCGGCCGCCAGAAACACCAACAGCACCAGCGTGGCGATCACGATGGCGCGTATGGCAAAGCTGCGGTGCAGCGCACGGGGCACGGATTGTACGGCAAACAGATAGACCGGGATTGTGCCGACAGGGTCGATCACCACAACCAGGGTTACCAATTCGCGGATCAGGTCATTCCAGTTCATTACTCTCTTTCTGATTGGGGGGGGCGTGATGTCAGGCCGGCTGGCGCAAGACACGCGGGACTTTGAATTCGACATTTTCCTGCGCGGTTTCAACCTGTTCCACCGTGACATCATAACGTGCGCGAAAGGCGTCAATCACCTCGTTCACCAAAACCTCGGGGGCAGAGGCCCCGGCGGTGATGCCAATGCTGGAAATCCCGTCCAGCGCCCGCCAGTCGATGTCACTGGCGCGTTGCACCAGTTGCGAATAGGCACAGCCCGCGCGAGAGCCGACCTCGACCAGACGGCGGGAATTCGATGAATTCGGCGCGCCGACCACCAGCATGGCGTCGCATTTTGCCGCCATGGCCTTGACCGCCTCCTGGCGGTTGGTGGTGGCGTAACAGATGTCTTCCTTGTGCGGTCCGACGATGGCCGGGAACCGGGTGTTGAGCGCCGCAACAATATCGGCGGTGTCATCAACCGACAGGGTGGTCTGGGTGACAAAGGCCAATTTGGCGGGATTTCGCACCTCGACGGTGGCCACATCCGCGACGGTTTCCACCAAGAGAACCTCACCCTCGGGCAATTGTCCCATGGTGCCGATGGTTTCGGGGTGGCCGGCATGGCCGATCATGATCATTTGCAGACCGTTTTCGGCGTGGCGCTGTGCCTCGATGTGGACTTTGCTGACCAGGGGGCAGGTGGCATCGACATAGATCATCTCGCGCGCCTCGGCCGCGGCCGGAACCGATTTCGCCACACCATGGGCGGAAAAGATCACCGGGCGGTCATCCGGGCATTCAGCCAGATCTTCGACAAACACTGCGCCCTTGTCGCGCAGGTCATCAACGACGTATTTGTTGTGCACGATCTCGTGGCGGACATAGACCGGCGCGCCCCATTTGGTCAGCGCCATTTCGACGATCTTGATGGCCCGGTCGACACCGGCGCAAAAACCGCGCGGCGCGGCAAGATACAGGGTCAGGGGCGATGTATGGGGCATGGCGGTCTCCGGTGTGCAGGGTCGGGGTACTGCTTTGTGCGGCTTGCGTCCAGTGATCGGGGCCATTCGGTGGCGGGATCACGCTGCGGTGATTTGACCTTCCCCTGTTGGAAGGTCTGACCGAGGGGGAATGTAGGCCAGTGTGGTCAAAAGAGGTGCAAAATGAAAATCAAAATGGCAACGGTGATGGTCTGTGTGGCGGGTATCGCAGGGGCAGAGACACGTCCAGAAGATGCAGCCGGTCTTTTCCCCTATTGGGACGAGATGGCGGTATCCCGTGGTGCTTTGCTTTATGACGAAAACTGCTCTGCCTGTCATGGGGCCAATTTGCAGGGCGAGGCCGACTGGCGGTCACGCAACTTGGACGGATCGTTTCGTGCGCCGCCGCATGATGCCACGGGGCATACCTGGCATCATGCCGATGAACAGCTGTTTGCAATCACCAAATTCGGAACCGAGGTGGTGACCGGCGGGGCCATGGCCACCGACATGGTCGGGTTTCAGGATGTCCTGAGCGATGATGATATCCTGGCCGTTTTGGCCTTTATCAAATCCCGATGGCCGCAAAAGATCATTGCGCGTCACAATGCAATGAACCGGCGGCTCGAGGCGGCGCAATAACCGCAGGCCCAATAACCACAGGCCCGGAAACCGCAGGCCCAAAAAACCGCAGGCCCGATTGCCGGGCTGTCGTGGGGGGGGCAGAGAGCGGTGGCCCGTAGGGCCATCGTGAGGACCAGAGGAGTGGGTGGTCGTGGTGGTCGGCAGCGTTTTGCAGGTCCGGTGTAAAAAACACACTGTCAAAGCATCCTGTCAAAACGTCGCGTCCAAAACTTTGTGCCACACAAAGCCGTCACCGTATCGCAACAAAACGCGATCGGTTTCCGCCTACGGCGCTGGTTCAGACCGCAGCGGCGGCGTGTTCAGCGTGTTCTTCCATCGGTTCGCGCGGTGGGCGGCCAATCACGTCGCGCAACCCGTCGAGCTCGATGAAATTATCCGCCTGGCGGCGCAATTCATCGGCAATCATCGGGGGTTGGCTGCGAATGGTGGAGACCACCGAAACCCGAACGCCCTGGCGTTGCAGGCTTTCGACCAAAGGCCGGAAATCGCCGTCACCGGAAAACAACACGATATGATCAACCCGCGAAGCAAGCTCCATGGCATCAACCGCAAGCTCGATGTCCATATTGCCTTTGACTTTCCGGCGGCCCTGGCTGTCGGTGTATTCCTTGGCCGGTTTGGTGACCATGGTGAACCCGTTATAGTGCAGCCAGTCGACCAAAGGCCGGATGGGTGAATATTCTTCGTTTTCCAGCAATGCAGTGTAGTAAAACGCGCGCAATAACTTGCCCCGTCTGACGAATTCCTGCCGAAGAAGTTTGTAGTCGATGTCGAACCCAAGCGCCTTGGCGGCTGCATAAAGATTGGATCCGTCAATGAACAGCGCGAGCCGTTCGTCCTTGTAAAACATAAAATGCCCTTCCAATAATTAGGCTCTGGCCCGCGGTGTGAGTGAAATTTTGCGGGAGAGCCATCTATAAGGGTAGTGGAAAACCGCCGTGCTGCAAGAGAGCGATGATAAAAATGGCGCTTTTCAGCGCAACTATCACGGGAAGTTGGGCTTTATTTCGCTTGGTGCGAACTTGCCTTTAGGGAAGGATTCGCCACAAAAGAGTATCGAAACTGCCATTTCCCGTTTACAGGCGCGCGATTTGGTGATTCGCGCGCAAAGCCGATTTTTCGCCACACCCTGCTTTCCGCCCGGTGCCGGGCCTGACTATGTCAACGCGGCGATTGCCGTTGACTGGTTGGGCGCACCAGAGGCTTTGTTGCAGCTTTTGCATGAGGTCGAAGCGGAATTCGGCCGCGAGCGGGACCAGCGATGGGGGATGCGAACCCTTGATCTTGACCTTATCGCGCTGGGTGCGCAGGTCGCACCCGACGATACAACCTGGAGGCGATGGCGTGATCTGAGCCTGCAAGAGCAGATGCAATTGGCCCCGGACCAGTTGATCCTGCCCCATCCCCGCATTCAGGACCGGGCCTTTGTCTTGGTGCCATTGATGGATATTGCGCCGGATTGGGTGCATCCGGTTCTGGGTCGCAGTGTCGCGGAAATGACTGCGGATTTGCCCGCCGCCGACGTGGCAGATGTCAAACCTCTGTGAACCGCGACAAATTGCGCGCCGCCTGTTGGAAAACCTGCTTGTCAAGCCTTTTGATCCGCTTTAAGACCTACACCTTCTGACAGAACTCGGCAGACGGAGATTCCCAATGGCCCGCGTGACGGTCGAAGATTGCGTTGATAAGGTTCCCAACCGGTTTGAACTGGTGATGCTTGCCGCCCATCGGGCGCGCGAGGTGTCGGCCGGTGCTGCCATTACCGTGGATCGCGACAACGACAAGAACCCCGTTGTCTCGCTGCGTGAGATCGCCGAAGAAACCCAAAGCGCCGACGAGCTGCGGGAACGGATGATCGAAAGCAACCAGACCCAGATCGAGGTGGACGAACCCGAAGAGGACGCCATGGCGTTGCTTATGGGGGCAGAACCCGACAAGCCGCAGGACGACGACATGTCCGAGGAAAAATTGCTGCGGGCATTGATGGAAGCGCAAGGCCAGGGGTAACCCCGGCCAGCGTTTGGGGCAGGCGATGATTTCAGCTGACGATCTGGTCGCGCTTGTCCACAATTACAATCCGAAGACCAATGAATCCCTGATCCGCGCGGCCTATGATTATGGCCGCGAGATGCATGAGGGCCAGTTCCGCCACTCTGGCGAACCCTATTTCAGCCATCCGGTCGCAGTTGCCGCGCTTTTGACCGAGCAGCGACTGGATGATGCGACCATCGTGACCGCGCTTTTGCACGACACAATCGAAGACACCAAAGGCACATTCAACCAGATCAGCGGCAAATTCGGCGAAGAGATCGCTGTGCTGGTCGATGGTGTGACCAAGCTGACCAACCTGCAACTGTCGTCGACCCAGACCAAGCAGGCGGAAAACTTCCGCAAGCTGTTCATGGCGATGTCCCGCGATTTGCGGGTCATTCTGGTCAAACTGGCCGACCGGCTGCACAACATGCGCACGATCAAGGCGATGCGCCCGGAAAAGCAGGTGCAGAAGGCCCGCGAAACCATGGATATCTATGCACCGCTGGCCGGGCGCATGGGGATGCAATGGATGCGGGACGAGCTGGAGGATCTGGCGTTCTCTGTGCTGAACCCCAAGGGCCGCGCCAGCATCATCCGCCGTTTCATCACCCTGCAAAAGGAAACCGGCGATGTGATCCATCGGATCACCAGCGACATGCGCGCCGAGTTTGACAAGGCCGAGATCGAGGCCCAGGTGTTTGGCCGCGCCAAGAAACCCTATTCGATCTGGCGCAAGATGCAGGAAAAAGAGATGGGGTTTTCCCGTCTGTCCGACATCTATGGCTTTCGTATCATCACCGATACCGAGGCCGATTGTTATGCCGCGCTGGGCGCGATCCATCAACGCTGGCGCGCTGTGCCGGGCCGGTTCAAGGATTATATCAGCCAGCCGAAATCCAACGGCTATCGCTCGATCCACACCACGGTGTCGGGACGCGATGGCAAGCGGGTCGAGGTTCAGATCCGCACCCGCCAGATGCACGATGTGGCCGAAACCGGCGTTGCCGCGCATTGGTCCTATCGCGATGGTGTGCGCAGCGAAAACCCCTTTGCCGTCGATCCGGCGAAATGGATTTCCTCGCTCACCGAACAATTTCAGGATGACGAGGATCACGAGGATTTTCTCGAAGCGGTCAAGCTTGAGATGTATTCGGATCAGGTGTTTGTCTTCTCGCCGAAGGGCGACGTGATCAAGCTGCCGCGCGGCGGCACACCGCTGGATTTTGCCTATGCGATCCACACCCGGATCGGTCATGCCTGTGTCGGGGCCAAGGTTGACGGGCTGCGCGTGCCGCTCTGGACCCGGCTGAAGAACGGCCAGTCGGTCGAGATCATCACCGCCGATGGGCAGGCCCCGCAGGCAACCTGGCTGGATATTGCCATCACCGGCAAAGCCAAAAGCGCGATCCGCCGTGCCCTGCGCGAACAGGACCGGGAACGGTTTGTGCGTTTGGGCCGGGAACTGGCGCGCGCCGCGTTTGAACATGTGGGCCGCAAGGCCAAGGACAAGGTGCTGGAAACCGCCGCCCGCAACCTGCGGCTGGACGATGCGGAAACGCTTCTGGCGCGGCTGGGTTCAGCCGAGCTGACGTCGCGCGCGGTGGTCGAGGCCGTCTATCCCGATCTGGTGACCGAAGACGGGGACGAAATTGACCGCAAGCGCGCGGTGATCGGCCTTGAAAACGGTCAGAGCTTTCGGCGCGCGCCCTGTTGCCAGCCGCTGCCGGGGGAGCGGATTGTTGGCATCACATATCGGGGTCAGGGCGTGGTTGTGCATGCGATTGATTGCGAAAAACTGGCCGAATACGAAGAACAACCAGAGCGTTGGCTGGACCTGCATTGGCAGGAAGGCAAACACCCGGCGGCCTATGCGGTGACGCTGGACATCACGATGAGCAATGATGCCGGCGTGCTGGGACGAATTTGCACATTGATCGGTGGGCACAAGGCGAATATCTCGGATCTTGAGTTTATGGACCGGAAACCGGATTATTATCGCCTGCATATCAACACCGAACTGCGCGACGCCGAACATCTGCATTCACTGATCACCGCGCTGGAAGCGGAAAGTGATGTTGCCCAGGTCGCTCGCGTGAGAGAAGTTACCCCGATCGCCTCCCGAGCCGAAGCAAGCTGAAAGGAACACCTTCCGTGGTTTTCAAGCGCCGCGACAGAAAACCGACCTGGCGCGCTGTGTTGGAATTCTTCTGGCCACGGGGGGGATGGGGGCGTGCCGCACGCTATATCAAACATCGCTTGCGGCGATTGCCCGACCCGCCGGAAAAGATCGCCCGCGGCATTTGGGCCGGGGTATTTACCACCTTCACGCCGTTTTACACCATGCATTTCTTGGTGGCGGCGATGCTGGCGATGATCATGCGGGGCAATGTCCTGGCGGCGCTTCTGGGCACTTTTTTTGGCAATCCGCTGACCTATTTGCCGATTGGAATCATATCGCTCAACACCGGGTATTTCCTGTTGGGGACAGAGCTGTCGCCACATGTCGAACGCACCCTGATGGGCAAATTCGTGGATGCCGGCGAAGATCTGACCATTAATTTCTGGGCCTGGGTCAAAGGCAACCCGCAGGATTGGCATGGGCTCGAAGTGTTCTGGCATGACGTGTTCTATCCCTATCTGATTGGCGGAATCATTCCGGGCATCGTTGCCGCCACCATTGCCTATCTGGTCGCGGAACCGCTGATCCGTGCCTATCAGACGCGGCGCAAGGGCGTGATGAAGAAACGGATCGAGGCGATCCGCGCCAAGGCCGCCGCCAAGAAAGCGGCGCTGGCCAAAAACGGGGCGGACAAGCCGGAATAAGCCGGACGAAAACGGGGTTTTCACACCGGCATTGCGCCGCTAGCTTGGCGGCAAATGAACCTCCAAGGTGATACAATGCAAAATCTCCGGCTTGGCGTGAATATCGACCATGTGGCCACAGTGCGAAATGCCCGCGGCGGCGCTTTTCCCGACCCATCACGTGCCGCGATCCTGGCACAGGAGGCGGGGGCCGATGGCATCACCGCCCACCTGCGCGAAGATCGCCGCCATATCTCCGATGCCGACATTGATGCCTTGATGGATGTCCTGCGGGTGCCGCTGAACTTTGAAATGGCGGCGACGACGGAAATGCAGACCATTGCCCTGCGTCACAAGCCACATGCGGTTTGTATCGTGCCGGAAAAGCGCGAAGAACGCACCACCGAAGGCGGGCTTGAGGTTGCACGCGAGGAAAACAAACTGGCGCATTTCATCGCGCCGCTGCGGGACGCGGGCTGTCGGGTGTCGATTTTCATCGCCGCCGACCGCCGCCAGATCGAAGCGGCAAACCGGATCGGGGCGCAGGTCATCGAGCTGCATACCGGCGCTTTTTGTGATGCCTATCACGAGGGCCGGATGGAAGACGCCGACCGCGAACTGGCCGCATTGCGCGAGATGGCGGCCTTTGCCGCCGATCTGGGGCTGGAGGTGCATGCTGGGCATGGGCTGTCTTATGATACCGTGATGCCGGTTGCCGCCTTTCCGCAGGTTGTCGAGCTTAACATCGGGCATTTCCTGATCGGCGAGGCGATTTTCCTCGGCCTGAGCGAGGCGATCGGCGAAATGCGGCGGTTGATGGTGGAGGCGAGAAAATGAATGGAACTTTGACCACTGCGGCCGTGGTGTCCCTGGCGCTTTTGGCCAGTGGCGCGTCGGCGCAGACGGTTGGCGATTGTGATTGGCGCGCATCGGCCCAGGCGATTGCCGAACCCTGGCAGGATAACACCCGCACCTTTTCCAATGGTAAGACCCGCCTGACCCTGACCGATACCATCGAACCGGCCGCGGGGGCCCTTCATCTGGTGATCTTGTCGCCGCCCTATAGCGAGCTTGGCGACCGGCAATGCAGGGTGCTGTCCTATGATGGCAGTATCGGTTTTGCCGGCGTCGCCTTTCAGGAGTTGGGCGCCGATTACGATCCTGCGCGCGGGTTGCTGTTTGACGTGCCGGTCCAATATTACGACGCGGCGCTGGGCGACACCACCGGCGGTTGGCTGAGCTTTGAGCTGAATCAGGCCAGCGGTGCAATTTCCGCCTATATCGGACCGGCCGAGTGATCCTGGGGATTGGCACCGACCTGTGCAATATCGAACGGATCGAGGGCATTTTGAACCGCTTCGGCGACCGGTTCCGCAATCGGGTATATACCGACCGCGAACAGCGCCGCGCTGCCCGCCGCCCGCATGAGGCCGCGACCTATGCCAAACGCTGGGCCGCGAAAGAAGCCTGTTCCAAGGCGCTTGGCACCGGTCTGCGCATGGGGATCGCATGGCGGGACATGTCGGTGACCAATCTGGCGACCGGCCAGCCGGTGATGCATGTCACAGGCTGGGCCAAACGGCGGCTGGATGCGATGACCCCACCGGGACACGAGGCGATTTTGCATGTCACCCTGACCGATGATTTTCCCTGGGCCCAGGCCATGGTGCTGATCGAGGCGCGGCCAATGGCCGATCCAAAGCCCTGAACACGCCTGAACACAGCTGACTGCAATGCAACTGCGGCGCTCGATTGCTTGACACCTTTCGCGCTCCGGCCCATGTAGCCAACAACGTAGCCCAAGACGCCACAGCGCGAGGAGCCTCATGTCCATGGCCGAAGAAAAGAAGGGCAATGCGATCGTGGAAACGGTCAAGACCATTGTCTACGCATTGCTGATTGCGGGTGTGTTCCGCACCGTGTTCTTTCAACCGTTCTGGATCCCCTCGGGGTCGATGAAGGACACGCTGCTGATCGGTGATTTCCTGTTTGTGAACAAAATGGCCTATGGCTATTCCTATGCCTCTTGTCCGTCGGTGATTGTGCCGCGCTTTGGCATTGATGTGGATGCCAAGGATTTCTGTGGCTGGGCCGATGGCGACAACACCCGCCTGTTTGGCGGCGAACCCGAGCGCGGCGATGTCGCGGTGTTCCGTCATCCGGTGACCGGACGGGATTTCATCAAGCGGGTGGTCGGCCTGCCGGGTGAGAAAATCCAGATCAAGGACAGCGTTCTGCATATCAATGACACCCCGGTCAAAGTCGAGGCTGACGGCATCTTTGCCGAGCTTGCCGGCCCACAGGGTCCGCAGGGGCTCAGCCCGCGCTGTGCCAATGCGCCGGTGGGCAATGGCGCGACCTGTGAAAAAGAGAAATTCATCGAAACGCTGCCCAATGGCGTAAGCCACTCGACCCTGAACATCGGGCCGCAATCGTCGGACAACACGCCAGTCTTTACCGTGCCCGAAGGCCATTATTTCATGATGGGTGACAACCGCGACAATTCCACCGATTCGCGCTTTCCACAGCAAATTGGCGGTGTGGGCTTCGTGCCGTTTGAAAACTTTGTCGGGCGCGCGGATCGGGTGATGTTCTCGTCTGCCGGACGGTCGATGCTGGCCTTCTGGACCTGGCGCGGGGATCGGTTCTTCAAGGGGATCGAGTGAAAATTTCGGCAGAATTGAAGGCTCTACAAAAACGGCTGGGGTATGAATTTTCAGACCCCGGCCAATTGGTGCGCGCGGTCACGCATTCGTCGATGTCGACCGCCACGCGGGGCGACAACCAGCGGTTGGAATTCCTGGGCGACCGGGTGCTTGGCCTGGTGATGGCCGAGGCGCTTTTGGCGGCGGATGGGGGCGCTAGCGAAGGCCAGCTTGCGCCACGGTTCAATGCGCTGGTGCGCAAAGAGACCTGCGCCGATGTGGCCCGCCAGATCGACCTTGGGGCGGCGCTGAAACTGGGCCGGTCTGAAATGCTCTCGGGGGGGCGGCGCAAAATGGCGCTGCTGGGCGATGGCATGGAGGCGGTGATTGCTGCGGTCTATATGGACGGCGGGTTTGCGGCCGCACAGGCGCTGGTGCTGCGGCTCTGGGGCAAGCGTATCTCGCAGGTCGAAGAGGATGCACGCGACGCCAAGACCAGCCTGCAGGAATGGGCCCAGGCCCGTGGTCAAACCCCGCCGGTCTATCAACAGATCAGCCGCAAAGGCCCGGACCATGCCCCGGTCTTTGTGATCGAAGTGCGGCTCGACAGCGGTGAAAGCGACCGGGCCGAAGCCGGATCAAAACGTCTGGCGGAACATGCGGCGGCGAATTCATTGCTGGCAAAACTGCTTCAAAGTTGATGTTGGCCCGCAAATTCCCTGCAAGGAATTTGTCCGCGCCCCATTGTGAGGCCATAATAACTGGTTTTGAGCGTCAAACTGCGGTAAGCGCGGCGGATCATTCATGGGAACCAGATAAAAATGACCACACGCGCCGGATTCGTCGCCCTGATCGGAGAGCCCAATGCGGGCAAATCCACCCTGACCAATCGCATGGTGGGCGCGAAAGTGTCGATCGTGACGCACAAGGTCCAGACCACGCGCGCCCGTATCCGTGGCGTGGCAATCGAGGGCGAGGCGCAGATCGTTTTTGTCGATACGCCCGGATTGTTCAGCCCGCGCCGCCGATTGGACCGCGCGATGGTCGCCGCCGCCTGGAGCGGGGCGGCAGATGCCGACATCGTTGTGCTGCTGGTCGAGGCGCATCGCGGCGTGTCGGATGGTGTGGAAAGCATCCTTGAGCGGTTGCAGGACATCGGCAAAGGCCGCCGCGTGGCGCTGGCAATCAACAAGATCGACCGGGTGAAATCCGATGTTTTGCTGGGTCTGTCGCAGGAATTGAATGCGCGTTTCGCATTTGAGGAAACCTTCATGATCTCGGCCGAAAAGGGCTTTGGCTGCGATGATCTGAAAAAATGGCTGGCGGCGGAATTGCCGGACGGTCCCTGGCTTTATCCCGAAGATCAGATCGCCGATCTGCCGATGCGGATGATCGCCGCCGAGATGACCCGCGAAAAGCTGACCCTGCGCCTGCATCAGGAGCTGCCCTATCAATTGACGGTCGAAACCGAAAACTGGGACGAGCGCAAGGACGGCACCGCGCGGATTGATCAGGTGATCTATGTGGCCCGTGATGGCCACAAGGGCATTGTGCTGGGCCACAAGGGCGAATCGATCAAGGCAATCTCCAAAGCGGCACGTGAAGAGCTGGAAGAATTCCTTGGCCGCCGGGTGCATTTGTTCCTTCAGGTCAAGGTCCGGGAAAAATGGCTGGAAGAGGCCGCGCGCTATTCCGAAATGGGCCTTAACTTTCGCGATGGCAACACCTGAAGCATCGCTAAGCAAAAGTTGCCGGGGCTCCACGGAACAAAGGGAGCCCCGACCAGTGCCAGCGGGTCTCGGGGAGAGAGACAGCCCGCCAGAGGTCACGGGATATGGGGCGAAAACCGCGCAGGAGATCACACAGATCCGCGCCCCAATACACTGCCTGTAAACGTGCGACCATCGACAGCAGTGCAGTTCAGTCCCCCGTGACAGAGGGAAACTTGACTGTGCTATCAACATAAGGGCGCTGCGAAAGTATTCAAATGACAAGGGGTGTTAGGAAAGGAAAGCCATGCGGCTGACAGCGGATTTCTGGGTTGCGGCCTATATTGCGCGGCTTGCCCAGGCCGACATCCCGGCCTTTGTCGTGGCCCATGGCGACGACACTTCGGGTATGGTCATGGTCAAGCTGAACACATTGGACGGGCAGGCCCGCCTGTTTCACCGAATGCATGATCTGATGACGGATGAAACCCGCTGGCAGGAAATGCTCTCTGGGTCCGAAGGCGACATTGATGCGGCTTTGGCCAAACAACGCGCCATGGACCGTGACCTCTGGGTGATCGAGGTCGAGGACCGCCAAGGGCGGCATTTGCTGGACAGTGGCGGGCTTTGAGCCCAGCTTGGGCAAATGGACTGGCGTGACACCGGCATATTGCTGAGCCTTCGGCACCATGGCGAACATTCCGCCATAATCGAGGTTTTCACCCCCGACCGTGGCCGCCACGCCGGTGTGGTTCGTGGGGCCACAGGCCGCAGGCTGGCCCCGGTGCTGCAACCCGGTGCGCAGCTCGACCTGCATTGGCGCGCCCGGCTCGAAGAGCATTTGGGCGCCTTCACAGTCGAGCCGCAGCGGTCCCGTGCCGCCCAGGCGATGTCCAGCCGGTTGGCACTGGCGGGATTGAACGCGGTTTGTGCGCTGCTGTCGTTTGCTCTGCCAGAACGCGAGGCACAGACCGCGCTTTATCTTCAGACCGAACAATTGCTGGATCTGTTGGGCCAGGACGCGCTTTGGCCGCTGGCCTATCTGCGATGGGAGGTGTCACTGCTCTCGGCGCTGGGCTACGGTCTTGATCTTGGCAGTTGCGCGGTGACCGGGAAAACCGACGGTTTGATCTATGTCTCGCCCAAATCCGGGCGCGCGGTGTCGCAGGCCGGGGCGGGGGATTGGGCGGACCGTTTGTTGCCGCTGCCGCCGGTGTTGTTGGGCCAGGGTGACGCAGAAAACACCGACATTGCACAGGCGCTGTCGGTCACCGGCTTTTTCCTGCGCGAGCGGCTTGCGCCCGCATTGGGGCACAGGCCGCCACCCACCGCGCGGGCGCGTTTCATTGATCGGTTGCAGGTGGGCTGACGAAAGCGGCGGTTGTTGCGGTCAGTATGCCCTTGGCACGCCGATGAACACCATCTCGCGGCCATCTTCGTTGCGCAGGATCAGACGGTTGCCGTCGAAATCCGAAATCGTCATATCGCGCAGAGCCGTGATGAACTCGGCCTCTTTCTGAAAATCCATGCACAGCCGCTGGGTAAGGCCCAGCCGCTCGGCGCTGAACCCGGGCATCGGGCGGGTCTGTACCCCAAAGAAGGAATTGCAGGGTGTCGTGCCGGTGATCTGCGCCATCGAGGGAAAGGTGATTGTGGCGCGCGCCTCATAGGCGGCGCCATCAATCGTCTGAAGCTTCCAGATGGTGTCTTCGGCATCTTGCGCACCGCCCAGCGTGGCTGAGAGGCTAGCAAAGGCGGACGTGGCCGCGGAGAGGAATGTATGTGTCATGCCGCCAAGGTAGGCAAAGCTGCCGCCGTGAAAAGGTGGTAACGATCTTTGTCATTCCGACGCGGCCGAAAATACCATTTCGCGGCCCGCGCCATTGGACAGGATCAACACCGCCCCCTGAACTTCGGCCAATGTCATCTCTGCCAGCGCGGCGAGAAAGGTGGTCTCACTGGCAAGGTCGGGACAGGCCCGTCGTGTGGTGAGCAATGGGCCGACGCCGAACCAGGGGTAGGGGGCGGTTTGCGGCCCGGAAAACCCATTGCAGGGCGCCTGACCCGCCACACGACCGGCTTCGGGAAAGGTCAATGTCGCATGCGCAGTGAAGGATTCACCGTCGATGGTGTCCAGCACCCAGGTCCGATCCGCCGCGCCATAGGCCGCCACTGTCTCGTCGCCCGGAAACGCGTGGTCACAGGTTGCGGCCAGGAGCGGGGCCAAAATCAGGGGGATCAAGAGTTTCATACCGACACCATAGTGCCGTGCTTTGGAATTGAAATATCGTCAATGGCTCTTCCCTGTGTCGGGTTGGCGGGATATGACCAGTGCATGCGCTGGAATTTGCCCAATATCCTGACCGTAATGCGCCTGCTGGCGGCTCCTGCCGTTCCGGTGATGTTCCTCTATTGGGCGCGCCCCTACGCCGATATTTTCGCCCTGGTGCTGTTCCTGACGGCGGCAATAACCGATTGGTTTGACGGCTATCTGGCGCGTGCCTGGAAACAGGAAACCAAAATCGGCACCATGCTTGACCCGATTGCGGACAAGGCCATGGTGGTGATCGCGTTGATGGTGATTGCCGCCTATTCGTCGTATTCGCCCTGGCTGATCCTGCCCGCAACCGTGATCCTGTTTCGCGAGGTGTTTGTCAGCGGTCTGCGTGAATATCTGGGGGATGTGTCGGGCACGTTGAAGGTGACCAAGCTGGCCAAATGGAAAACGACATTTCAGATGGTGGCGATCGCGGTTCTGTTCTCGCAGGGCGTGTTTGAACATTACTTCGGCATGTGGTCCTGGGGGATGGATCAACAGATTGTCACCGACATTCTGGAAGGTCGTACGGTCGATGAACTTGGCCTCAGATACATGTATGACGGCATGTTCTGGTCTGGCTACATCGGATTGATCTTGCTTTGGGTTGCGGCGGCGCTGACGCTGGTGACCGGCTTTGACTACCTGCGCAAGGCGCTGCCGTATTTGAAGGAAGACAGCTGATGGATGTCTTGTATTTTGCCTGGGTGCGCGAACGTATTGGCCTGCCAAAAGAGCGGGTTGAAACCGGGGCCGCCACCGTGGCCGAGCTGGTCGAAGAATTGAAGACCCGCGAAGAGCGGTATGCGCTGGCCTTTGCGGATCTGTCGGCGCTGCGGGTGGCCGTCGATCAGGAATTGACGGATTTTGACGCGCCTCTGGCCGGGGTGCGCGAAGTGGCGTTTTTCCCACCGATGACCGGGGGCTGAGACCGGTGTCGCGCGTCACGCCACTGGTTCGGGTTCAACAAGCCCCATTTGATTTCGCAGCAGAGGCCGACGCTTTTGCCCGCGCCCAATCCGATATGGGGGCCATTGTGACTTTTACCGGCGTCGTTCGGGATTCCGCAGATGGCGGCATGATCGCAATGGAAATCGAACATTATCCTGGCATGACGGCCAAAGCGCTGGAGGCGATTGTTGCCGATGCTATGGAGCGCTGGGCGCTGGGCGATGCTTTGGTGATCCATCGTCATGGTCGGTTGCACCGGGACGAGATGATCATGATGGTGGCCACTGCTGCCCGTCATCGCAAAGCCGCGTTTGAAGCGGCGGAATTCCTGATGGATTATCTGAAAAGCCGCGCGCCGTTCTGGAAAAAAGAAATTGCGGCGGATGGCGCGGAATGGGTTGCCGCCAAAGACGTCGATGAAGAGGCGTTGAAGCGCTGGTAGCGGCCTTTACACCGCCGATTCGTCAAAGATTGTCTCAGGCCCCAGCCATTTATTTGACCAGCCTTTTATCTGTCCTGAACTTTCATCTGACCTGAAATATCCCGGGGGTTGGGGGGCTGGCCCCTGACCTGCCCCCTGCTGGTCCCTCATTCATAATGAGAGTCTGCAGGTTGAATCTGGGTATTCGGCTTCCGCGTCTG
>NZ_JAUOSD010000036.1:0-29466 GCF_030548265.1 Marinovum sp. 2_MG-2023
ACATTCCTGAATTGCTCATGGGTGACATTTTAGCTTTGCGGCTACAGAGGCCGCGCCCCATAATCAGGATTATGTTAATTATTGAGCCATTTATGACAATCTGGTCAGTCGTATTTGGTAACCGCCCCTTTGGCGCCGCCTGCCTGAGCTTGGCGGTTTGATCTAAGACACGTGTTTAACAACGTCGCTTAAGCGGGGTGTGGGATGCGGGGCGAAATTCTTGGGGTTGAACGGCGACGTTTCTGGCATGACGATGACAAGCTTGAGATTGTCATGTCGGTTGGTGTCGATGGTGCGAGCGTGACCCAGGTGGCGCAGCGCCATGAGATTAGATGACAACAACTTGGCAATACCCCATGTCTTGGTTCAAGGCGCGTTTACCCTTTGACCGCCTTGATCCGCGCCACAATATCGTTCAGCACCCCGTCCAGAACCGCCATATCGGTGGCCTCGCCCATCACCCGGATCAACGGCTCGGTGCCCGAGGGGCGGATCACCAGACGGCCCTGACCGGCCAGCGCTTTTTCGCCCTTGGCAATCGCCTCCAATACGTCGCCGTCTTGCAACGGGTCGGTGCCGGGGGCGAAATTCACATTGACCAGCTTTTGCGGCACCGGTGTGAACACATGCCCCAACGCGCTGGCCTTTTCGCCGCTTTCCACCATTTCCGCCAGAAATTGCAGCGCCCCGATCAGCCCGTCGCCGGTGCTGGCGTAATCGGTCATCACCAGATGGCCGGATTGTTCACCGCCCAGGTTGATCTGTTTCTCGCGCATGCGTTCCACCACATAGCGATCGCCGACCTTGGTGCGCTCCAGCCCCACGCCCTGCGCCGCCAGATATTGTTCCAGCCCGAGGTTCGACATCACCGTGGCCACCACCGACCCGCCGGTCAGCTGGCCATTGCGCGCCCAACGGCTGGCAATCATGCCCATCATCTGATCGCCATCAATCACCGTGCCGGTTTCGTCCACAAGGATCACCCGGTCGGCATCCCCGTCCAGACAAATTCCCAGATCGGCGCGGGTTTCGCGCACCCGGCGCACGGTGGCCTCTGGATGGGTCGAGCCGCATTCCTCGTTGATGTTAAACCCGTTGGGATCGGTGCCCAGCGTGATCACCTCGGCCCCCAGTTCCCACAACACGGTCGGCGCGGCGCGATAGGCCGCCCCATTGGCGCAATCCAGCACGATGCGCAGCCCTTCCAGACGGCGGCGTTGCGGAAAGGTGGTTTTGGCATATTCCACATAGCGCCCAACCGCATCCTCAAGCCGTTTGGCGCGGCCAATGTTTTTGGGGGCAGCCGGTTCAACACCGGCTTCAATCAGCGCTTCAATCTCCATTTCCGCCGCATCCGACAGCTTGAAGCCGTCGGGGCCGAAAAACTTGATACCATTGTCCGAGGCCGGGTTGTGGCTGGCGGAAATCATCACCCCCAGATCGGCGCGCATCGAATGGGTCAGCAGGCTGATTGCCGGTGTGGGCGCGGGGCCAAGCAAAAACACATTCATCCCGGTCGAGGTAAACCCCGCCGTTAGCGCGTTTTCCAGCATATAACCCGACAGGCGCGTGTCTTTGCCAATCACCACCCGGTGCTGGTTGTTGGTGCGGCGAAAATAGCGCCCGGTGGCTGCGGCCAGCCGCATCACAAAATCTGCGGTCATCGGCGCGGTGTTGGCCGGGCCGCGGATACCATCGGTTCCGAAATATTTGCGCATGGGCTGTGACAGGCTCCGTTTTGAAGATGTGCCAGAAGGGCGTTTGGGCGTATTTTGGGCGGTTCAGCCCTATTCGACGGTTACCGATTTCGCAAGGTTGCGCAGCTGATCCACATCGGTGCCTTTGGCAAACCCTTCGCTGTCAGAGATCAGCACAATCCCGCCCGCCGCGCGCCATGGGGGGCCGCGGGTGTGGCCAATGCCGATCTTGCCCTCAAGCGGGGCATGCAGCAGCGCGTCAGACAGGTTGACCAGCTTGCCAATTGCCCGGCGTCAGTTCAGTTTGCCATCGCTGAGGGGGGCAATGCCAGCGCGGTCATAGCCGCGATATTCCAACCGGCGCAGCCCGTCCACAATCAACGGGCCGACCTGATGCTGTCCAATAATGCTATGATACCACACATGGGCGCATTCCTTTTTGTTGGCCATTTTGCTGAGAGAGGTGGAACCGTTGAAACTGTGGCGCGCGCAGCCATGATCTGCTTGCGCCAGCGTCTGGGGCCAAACCGGGGGCCACAACGGAACCCACAACCGGCGGCGTCACAACGCGTTTCCTCATCAAACTCAAACCTGCACTTTGCTATTGCTCACAGACTGCATAGCCATTGCAGGAACAGATTCAAAGCTGCCCCCGGTTGGCAAACCCGCCGATGGTGTCACATTTTGAAACATCGCGCAGCCTACTCATTTGAATGACTATAGAAACCCCGCTGAAGATCCCGTTCCGCAGATGGCGCTGCAAGGGTCTCTGGGTAATCCCCCGAAATTCAGGGGTGTCTGAAAACAGGCCTTTTTCGAATGATGAAAGAGGGGGTTCCGATGAATGGCGCGCGCGCGGCCGGCAGGTGCAAAGAAGCTGCCGACCCTGCCGAGAGGGTGGATTCTGGCGATGATGCCTAAAAAATTTCCACGTTGCTCTCGAACCCGATCCCGGAGGTGATCCCGTTCAGGGTGATTGTATTGCCGCCGCCAAAATCGAGAACCAGCGTACCGGAACTGTCATCGCCAAACATGTCGATAACCTGAGCTGCGGTCAGTGTGCCGGTCACACTTGCGCTCCAAAGCGCATCATCCAGCCGCAAAAGGTCGCTACCATCGGCGAAATCGGTGATCGTGTCATTGCCAATGGTATTGCCCAAGAAGACAAAACTGTCCGCGCCGCTGCCACCGGTTGCGGTGTCGTTGCCAAAACCACCATTCAGCACATCGCTGTCCGCCCCGCCGAACAGACGATCATCGCCACCATTCCCCGCCAGCATATCCTGACCAAACCCGCCTGACAGCGTATCAGCCCCAGTGCCGCCGCCCAGCGTGTCAAAGCCGCTCCCCCCGACAAGGTTGTCATTCCCGTTCTGCCCGAGCAGGCTATCGTTGCCGCCGCCGCCATTGATCGTGTCATTCCCGGCGCCGCCTTCTACCGTGTCGCGGCCAAAGGCATTGTTCTGGGTCGTGTCGGCATAAAGGTCGTTCCCCGCGCCCAGATTGGCTTGATCCCGGCCATTGCCGCCATAAACCCGGTCGTTGCCGTTACCTGCCAGCAGCGTATCATTGCCTGCATTGCCGCTCAGCGTATCAAAGCCGTTACCTCCGACGAGGCTGTCATTGCCGGCCTGCCCGAGCAGGCTATCGTTGCCGCCGCCGCCATTGATCGTGTCATTCCCGGTGCCGCCTTCTACTGTGTCACGGCCAAAGGCATTATTTTGGGCTGTATCGGTATAAAGGTCGTTACCGGCACCCAGGTTGGCTTGATCCCGGCCATTGCCGCCAAAGATCCGGTCATTGCCGTTGCCGGCCGACAACGTGTCATTGCCCGCGCCACCGCCCAGCGTATCAAAGCCGTTACCCCCGACAAGGCTGTCATTGCCGTTCTGGCCGAGCAAGCTGTCATTATCAGCCTCACCCTCAAGATAATCGCCGCCGTTACCCCCAAGCAAAGTATCAGCCCCGTCGCCACCTTCCAGGTAATCCGCCCCGCCGCGACCATTCAAAAGATCGTCACCGCCAAAGCCAAAGAGCGCATTGTCAACGGTACTGCCCAAGAGCGCATCATCGTCGTAAGTCGACCCGCGCACGCTTTCGATGTTCGTTAGGCTATGGGTAAAGGCATTGCCATCCCAGGTCCCGGTTGCCGTTCCGGCCTGAAGATCGACTTCGACCGGCCCAACGCCCGAACGGTCATAGCGCACGCGGTCAACCCCACCACCGCCGTCAACCGTGTCGTCGCCTTGTTCGAGGATAAAGCTTTCGTCAAGACCGCTGCCGGTGATACGGTCATTGTAATCGGTCGCGCGGATTTCCCAGATATCGCCCGTGTAGCTTTCTGCATTGCCATAACCGTCATTTGCAATGATGCGGGTAGCCGTGTTGATCTCCAGCCCTTGATCACCGTTGCGGAAGCTCAACCGGATGGTTCCATCGCCACTAAAGGCATAAGTGTCCGCCCCACCCAGCCCCTGAATACCCATCCACTGACCACTGGCCAGGGTAATGGCGAAGGTGTCATTACTTTCGGTGCCATCAATGCTTAGCCCGTCACCATCGAGCGGGGTCATCACATCCACCAAGGTATCTGTGCCAGACATGCCTTTGTCTACCGACCCGGTATTGGCAACGCCGTTGATATTAACTGAGATGCCGTTGTCCAGATTGCCATACCAGATCCAGGACCAATCCGTCGTGACCATGCTGAAATCATAGGTGTCTTGACCGGTGCCGCCATGCGCACCATCCTGGTCACCCAGATTGGCAAGGTCATCACCGGCCCCGCCAATCAATGTGTCTTGACCAGCACCGCCGGTCAGCGTGTCATTGCCATCCTCGCCATAGAGCCGGTCATCGCCGCCCCGGCCATCAACAAGATCGTCGCCGCCCCGACCATAGAAAAGCTCATCCGCGGCGCTGCCAAGCAAGGTGTCATTGTCATAGCGCGAACCGCGCACATATTCGATACTTGTCAGGCTGTGGGTGAAGGCATTGCCGTCCCAGGTGCCGGTTGCCGTCCCTGCCTGAAGATCAACTTCAATCGCGCCGACCCCCGAGCGATCATAGCGCACCCGGTCAATCCCGTCACCGCCGTCAACCGTGTCATTCCCTTGTTCAAGGATAAAGCTTTCATCGCGATCGCTGCCGGTGATGGAATCGTTCATATCCGTGGCCCGGATCTCCAGACGCCCTGTGCCCCCGAGCACATTGATCTGGTCCGTAAAACCAAAGCCATCATTGCTGACCACACCCGTCGACAGGTCGACGCTCACCCCCTGTGTCGGGGCCTGATCCGCCCCGTAGTTAAAGCTGATCCGTCCACCATCATTCAGGGTAATGTTATAGGTATCGTTGCCTTCGTTGCCATACAGGGTAAACCAGCCATCCGTTGTGTTGGTGACATTAAAGACATCGTCAAATTCCGACCCTTCCAGCCCAATCCCGTCGGCCAGCATGGCGGTGCGCACATCAACGATTGTATCGTTAAAGCCCGGCCCGATAACCGAGCCGGTATTGGCAACGCCATCGGCGTTGAGGGTCAAACCACTTCCGATGTTTTCATAATCCAGATGTACAAAGGTCAGCGGTCCGGCGTTGGACAGGTCAATGACATCATTGCCGACCGTCCCTTCAATGTCGTCATAGGTATAATTAACCGTATCACTTTTGGTGCCGGGGGTGATGGTGTCATTGCCCGTCCCGCCCTGCAACCGGTCTTCAAATGCGGTGCCGATAATATCCATTGGCGCCGTGATCAGCGGCAACAGATAATTAAAGTCATCCTGAAGATAGAGCTCTCCGGCTGCACCGCTGCCATCAATTGTGAACGTTCCCGAGGCATTGATCAGCGAAGCCAGGGGGCCGTAATCATTTGACGCCTCAATGGCCCCAAGCGCATTGTCGAAACTCACAAGGTTCCAGCTGATATCACTGATCGTGGCCTGGGTATCGTTATTGTGAGCAAAGATAGCACCGGTGATTGTGCCTGAAATGGGTGCTCCATCAGGCGCAAGAACAAACCCGGTGCCGGTCAGGGTTGTCGTGATCCCGGTTGCGCTGTTTTCCAGAACAATCTGCGTTGCCGTCGGCACCCCGACAATCGAGATACTTCCATTTCCGTTGGAGTCAAAAAAGGCTGCATCGAAAAATCTGGAGTCGGTGCCGATGTATGTGAGAAGCATGAATGTCCCCTGGATCTAATTAATTTTAGTCGAAAGTTTCTGTTCTCAAGCTGCGCAAGTTCACTTCTTTTGGCAATCGTGGAATTTCAAAAAATTTCCACGTTGCTCTCGAACCCGATCCCGGAAGTGATCCCGTTCAGGGTGATTGTATTGCCGCCGCCGAAATCGAGAACCAGCGTACCGGAGCTGTCATCGCCAAACATGTCGATAACCTGAGCTGCGGTCAGTGTGCCGGTCACACTTGCGCTCCAAAGCGCATCATCCAGCCGCAAAAGGTCGCTACCATCGGCGAAATCGGTGATCGTGTCATTGCCAATGGTATTGCCGAAGAAGACAAAACTGTCCGCGCCGCTGCCACCGGTTGCGGTATCGTTGCCAGTACCGCCATAGAGCGTGTCATTGCCCGCGTCACCGTTCAGAACGTCATGACCCAGCCCGCCTCGTAAAACGTCATCGCCCCCGCGCCCCGCCAGTGTGTCATTGCCGGCATGACCTTCGGCCGTGTCGTTGCCGCTCCCGGCGTATATCTGATCGTTGCCAAGGTTGCCAAACAAGCGGTCATTGCCCGCCTCTCCAAACACCCGGTCGTTTTCACCGCCCCCCGCCACAGTATCATTGCCCGAACCGCCATTGACGGTGTCTTGGCCCGCGCCGCCAAACACTCGGTCGTGGCCTTCTTGACCCAGCAACGTATCGTTGTTGTTGCCGCCTTGCAGAATATCCTGTCCCCGGTTGCCAAGGATCAGATCATTGCCCACGCCCCCCAGCAGCAAATCATCATCGGCCCCGCCCCGCAGAACATCATTTCCCTCAAGCCCGAGGATCGAGTCCGCCCCCGCATCCCCGCGAATGTCATCATTGCCGCGATTGCCTGCGATTGTGTCATCGCCGGAGCCACCCGTGATCGTATCAGCCCCTGCCAAAGCTCTGATGTCATTGGGGCCATCGCCGCCTTCCAGAACTTCGGATGCCGAAGAGCCGGGCGCGGGGGTTACAGCCGGATCACTATAGCTGTTGTCCGCCGCGACATGCGGCACCACCCCGTTTTCGCGTGCCCAATCGGCAAAAGCCTGGGCACCAAGACTCGGGTTATCGGCGTGTTCGACAGCGAAGAAGTCATGCCCTGGCACCCAATGAGTGGTGTTTTGCAGCACATCGTCCCATGCCGCGCCAAACTGAGCCTCCATCAGCAGCGCATCGACATTCTCAAAATAGGCGATGGTGGCCGGATCAACGGGTTGCGCGCTGTCCCAGCCGATATAGGCGCCGGAATTCACAGTGATATAGGCATCAGGCCTTACCGCACGTACCGCATCAGCAATGGCATTGACGAGGGCAATCATGTCCTGCGCTGCCTGTTCTATGGTATACGACACACCAGCGGCGTCATAATAGCGTCCGACATCATCCAAAAACACACCATCGGCCCCCAACCCGCCCTGCGCGGGGGCCGTGACCATAAGGACCGCGACATCAATCAGCCGCTGCTGCCATTCGGGATTGGTATAATCGACGATCCGGCCATGCACCGTGCCATCCGGATCTTGGGCATAACCATGGTTGTCAATTAGCCACGCAGGAGCAACAGGATTGACGGTGCCAATGTCTTTCTCCGCGGGGTCACTGAAAGTCACCCAGGCGTTGTCCCAGTAGTTCCGGTTATGATCGGTCACAGAGACGTTCAGATAGCCAATAAACGTGCGCCCCTGATTCTGAAATGCATCAATGTTGCTGGAATCAAGAACCAGGCCATATAGGGAATCCACCCCGGTTTCGGCGATTATTAAATCCCCGGTCTGTGGATAAATGTTCAAAGAATCAACGTCGCTTAGGTTGAGAATAAATTCTGAAATCTGGGGCATGACAGGATCACATTATTTCAAAAGGATTTAATCTTTACGTTAAACGTTATTACGATTTTTCCAAGCTCAATCTATCCGGCTGTAGGGGTGATCTTGTCATCGCTGGCCTGCCGGCCAATCCAAAGGTCACCCCCGGGCACGTAGCTTGGCCATGCCTTTTTCGTTGATTTCATCCAGCCGGCTGCGCAGTTCAAAGTCCAGAGCATAATGTTTTTGCAGCGGTTCTATCATCGCCTCTGGAATCTTGAATTCGGTCAGGCGGCTGACATTTCTGCGCGGCAATGGGCTTTTGACGCCCAGGCCTTCGCAAATTTCACCAAACATTTCGTCCAGACGCTCGTAAGGAATAATCACATCCGCCAGAACCGCGCCCTTGGGGCAGCAGAACAATCGGCGTTGCAAATAATTTTCCCCGTTCGCACAAACCACGTTCCAGTCGCGCCGGGCCCAGAATTGCTCAAATGTCATGCCATCAGGCAACGGATTGTGCACCTCTGGGTTGCCTTTTCGGTAGCGATACCATGATCCTATCCAATCAATAGGGTCCCGCATCACACCAAAGGTAAAGAAACGCTCCCTTTCCGCCGCCCCAAATGGCCCGCCGGTCACCTCGGGGTAAAGTTTGGTCAATTCCTTGAGTGGAACATGCTTGCGTTCGGAGGTTCCCGCGTAATGGATGTCGGCATGGGGTTTGAGCGCCCGTTCGACAGACGTCGAGGCGGTTTTGGTGTTGGCCACAAAAATGAATGATTTGGTCGTCCCAATCAGCATGTGCCATCTCTACCTTATGGTACATCCAGCCAACAGCCTTTTCGCCCGCACCGTCTTGGTGCAGGCGAAAAGGGTTTGATATCAGAACAGCTGTGCCTCAAGTGCGTTCAGGTCATCATAACCGTTCAGACGCAGGCTATCACCGTTACCGAAATCCAGCACGATATCAGCTCCGTCGACACTGGCAAATTGCGCGATCACCTGTGCAGCGGTTGTGGCGCCGCCCAAAAGGGCGGGATCAAGGAAGATTTCGTCATTCGCGCCGAAATCGCCAATTGTGTCAGCCCCGTCACCGAAATCGAACATGAAATCATCCGCACCGTCGCCGCCGAACATCTTGTCCGCCCCGGAGCCGCCGGTGATTTCATCATTGCCCGTGCCACCGTTCAGCCAATCGTTGCCCGCGCCACCATCAAGCGTGTCCGATCCCTGCCGTCCGCGCAGGGTGTTGCTGTATTGATTACCGGTCAGCATATCGTCAAAGGGCGATCCGTTTACCACTTCGATAGAATAGAGCATATCGCCCAAAGCCGCCCCCGCATTCAGTGCTTGATCGGCCAGCGACAGGATCACGCCTTGTGTGGCATAGATGTAGTTGACGGTATCATAGCCCACGCCACCGCGCATCTCGTCGGCACCACCGCCACCGATCAGCTCATCGTGGCCGGATCCGCCAAACAGCGTGTCATCACCCGCGCCACCGCCCAACATGTCATCGTCTTCATTGCCTTCCAGCCGGTCGTCACCATCGCCGCCCCGGACCGTGTCGTCGGCACGCCCGCCTTTTACAATATCGTCCCCGGCCCGACCAATCAGCAGATCTCCAGAGTGGCGGCCACGCAGGGTGTTATCAGAGGCGTCGCCAATCAGCGTGTCTTCGCCATGGGTTCCTTCAAGGTTCTCGATCGAAACAAATGTCATGCCGACATTGCCAAAACTGCCATCCAGCGAAATCGCAAGATTTTCGGGGCCGTAGGAGTATCTGTTATAAAACTGGACAGTATCAACCCCATCGCCCCCATCCATCAGCAGGCCTATGGAGGTTCCAGAATAATAATCATGGATGAAAAGGTCGTTGCCGTCGCCGCCATAAAGGCTGTCATTGCCGTTATGGCTATAAATCATGTCGTCGCCCTCGCCACCGTCCACGACATCAATACCGGACTCACCTCTCAGGGAATCGTTGCCCGGGCCCCCTTGCAGGGTGTCATCGCCGTTACCGCCGATAAGCTCGTCATTACCCTCGCCGCCCTGAAGGTCGTCATAGCCGCCGGAGCCGACTAATACGTCATCCCCCGCGCCGCCATTCAGCGTATCACTGCCCTCGTCGCCTTCGAGGTGATCGTTATCATCGCCACCCAGCAAGCTGTCGTTGCCCGCGCCCCCAAAAAGAACACCATCGCCGGCACCACCATCCAGCGTATCGTCCCCGACACCGCCATCAAGGTAGTCATGGCCATCTCCCCCCTGCAGGTCGTCGTTGCCATCGGAGCCGCGAAGATCATCATCACCCGGGCCACCGTCCAGCGTATCGTCGCCGAACCCGCCATTAAGGTAGTCATGGCCATCTTGGCCCAGCAGGGTGTCATTCCCTTCGTTGCCGAAAAGCCGGTCGTCACCTGGACCACCCTGAAGGTTATCGTCGTCTTCGTTGCCGGAAAGCCGGTCGTCACCTGGACCACCCTGAAGGTTATCGTCGCCTTCGTTGCCGAAAAGCGTGTCGTTGCCCTCGCCCCCATCAAGTGTGTCGTAGCCGCCCAATGCTGACACCTCGTCGGAACCGGCGGTACCGATAAAGTTATCGTCCATGTCAGTCAGGACTTCAGCGAAGGTCGCGCGTACCTCGTAACTGCCGGAAAAATTCCCAGCATACGAGGTGACCTGAATGTAAAACATGCCCGTCTGATCCGCGATGAAGCGCAGCTGTGAATCCAGATTGCCGTTGCTGTCATCGTTGTAGCCCACCAAAACACCCGCGGAGTCGAACAAGGTTAGGTAAGTATCAGACAGGTCTACGCCGGTGACGTCGATCGTAACCGGCACCCCCTCGGTCAGCGAAATAGCAATCCAGTCGGCATCACTTTCGGGCGAAATCGTGCCTTCGAACACATCGCCGGCAGCGATCTGGTAGGGGGTTGTGTTATTTTCGGGGGCATCCGTGGTTTCGGAAATGATTGGCATGAGGCGAATTACCTTCAATGGATGAAATGAAAAATCCCTTGAATCTTATCGTGGCGCTTTGCAAACCACCAATGGTTTATCTGCTTCTCCTGAGTTTCGTCAGATACGTGGGTCTTGACCTGCCCCCGATGGCTTCCTCATTCATAACAAGAGTTTGCGGGTCTGGTTTTCATAGTTTTGGTCGTCGGTTTGGGCAAGCGCGGCGGGCGCGGAGCCCTCAAATTGCTCAAGCGTCCGGCGCGCTTCTGCGGGTGTTTTGTTGCCGATCGACGAGTGCGGCCTGACGTTGTTGTAGTCATATCGCCATAGGGCAAGCTTGCGTCTTGCATCGCCCAGGGTTTCGAACCTCTCAGAGGTGGTCCTGCAAGAGAGCGTGGCGGTTTATCGGGCTTGTCTGACAAATGCAGGGTCGGGTTTCTGATCAACAGGTGGCTTGCAGCCCGGTCAGGACGTGATTTTCTGTTTGACAGCAGCAGGAGTATGCGGGGCGCATATCAATGCGGTTTTAAGCAGTTCCCAAGCGGTCAGAGGTGCAATGTTCGCCCTTGCAAACGGGGTGTTCGAGAACGGGAACGCAACCTTGACCGAGGCACAGATCACGTTTGATCCCCTTTAAGATATTGATTTTAAACCATGTTGTGATGCAGTCACTGGAAATGAGTGCTGACAATGTGAAATGATCCGGCCGTGCCCCCCTTAAGTGCGCGGCTGGGGATGTTTGTTCGCAAAGCTCTGTTGATGATCAGGCTCGCATGGGCCGACAGGCCATCGATACCGCGCGGTCTGTCTGGGCTTCCTTAACACTTCAGAGACATGTTTGCGATTGTTCGCAGTCGCACTCTGGAGATGATATGTCTAACACCACACAGCTTGAGTTGCCTTATCTTCAGCCGTCCCAAGCCCAAAAGCATGTGACCCATAACGAGGCGCTCCGGCTTTTGGATGCGCTGGTACAGCTGAGGGTGCAGGGTTTCGATCTTGTCATCCCGCCGCCAACACCCGCAGAAGGCGATGTCTTTGCCTTGGGAACCGGGGCGACAGGGGGCTGGGCCGGGCAGGACAATATGCTTGCGGTCTGGGACGGGACAGCCTGGGGGTTTGTTGCGCCAAAAGAAGGCTGGCGCTCTTGGGGGCTCGCAACGCAGGAGTTGCGGATTTGGGATGGTGGAGCCTGGACACAGGTGCCGGGCACACAGGACAACCTGCATCATCTGGGCATCAACACAACCGCAGACGCAACCAATCGCTTGTCCGTGAGTGCGGATGCCTCTCTGTTGAGCCATGATGGAAGTGACCATCGGGTAGTGGTTAACAAGGCCGCTCTTGGTGACACGTCGGCATTGTTGTTCCAGTCTGACTGGGTCGGACATGCCGAGATCGGATTAACGGGCAGCAATGATCTGAGTTTTAAGGTGTCTGCTGATGGCAGCAGCTGGAATGATGCACTGGTGGTAAATGCGACAAGCGGCCATGTGTCGGGCGCCGCTGTGCAGGCCAGCCCAACCGACATCACGCCGGGACGCTTGGCGCGGGCGGATTATGCCTATAGCCCGGGAAATGTCGTTGGCACAGTTGCACAACTTTCTGGGGTGCCAACCGGTGCCGTGATCGAGGGCGGCAGCAATGCCAATGGTGATTACATCCGTTTTGCGGATGGGACGCAAATTTGTTCCAGCGTGGTTCTGACCAATGCTGGCTCGGCGTTTACGCGGATCTGGCCGGCAATGTTTATTGCCGCTCCGCGGCTATCATTGGCAGCGGGCGGCACGTCGGCAATAACGGCGACGTCTGCCAGCAACTCGACCATGAGTGTCGATCTTTATGCTTTTGATACCACCGGGTCGCAGATTGCGGCCTATGTCGGCGTGGTCGCCATGGGGCGTTGGTTCTGAGGAGAGAACATGAAAATTGAATTTATGCCGATGCGGCACGATGCCCGACCTGTTCTGAAACAGCGGGGAGATATTCTGTTTATTGATGGTGACATATTCGACTTCACCGACCTGCCAGAAGGGGCGATGCTGCCTTCCGCTGCGGTTGCTTCGGAATGGATTGTGGGCCCGGTGACCCGCAAGGATGGCATCGTATGCCTAACGATTGTTTTACCGCACGGGCCTGAAGCACCTGAAATGACCCGGCACCCGAAGCAGTTAATCGTGCAGGAAGACGGGGATATCCTCCTGCCGGAACATGGTCATCACAAGGAGCGCGGCAATGTCTAATATTGACTGGAGCCAGATTGTTACCGCCAAGGCGCGCGCAGAAGGCGCGCTGAGAGAGGCCCGTATCAAGGCACGTCAAACGCTTGCCGATGCACTTGACGCTCATGCAGAGGTTTTGTCCGGTGAAAGATCACTGACGGAATGTTTGTCCTGGCAGTCCAAGGAGCAGGCCGCGCATCGGTTGCTTGCGGATTGTGTAACGGCTGAGGATATCGCACCGTTACAGGCCGAAGCGGATCAGGCCGGCGAAACCGTGCAGGATCTGGCGCAAAAGATCGTAGCGAAAGCAGCCTCCTTTCGCCTGTTGTCGGGGCACCTGGCCGGACTGCGCCGCCGCTATGACCGGTATATTTCCGAGGCGAAAACCGCCTCGGAGCTTGGTGACTTGCAAGCCTCGCTGGCGAAGGATCTAGAGCAGATCCGGGCTGACAACACCTAGCTTTTTTTGCTTGTGCCACGTGCATGGTCAAGACGCCTGTCAAAAACACGGGCCACAATGTCGGGATCCATCGGCTCACCCAAAAAATCAAAGAGAGGTTTCAGGGTTGTTGGGTCCTTTACATAGGTGTCGTAATGGACATGGCAGCAATGGTCAGGGTTGCGGGCGATGTAGCGCGAAAAGAGTGCCTCGGCTTCGGCCAGCTCTGCCAGCACAGCAGCTTTGTCCATCGTCGCCCACCAGCCTGAGTTGCTGACCGCGTCGTGGTTGCGGGTGTTAAAGACAAACCGACAGCGCGGAAAGAACATGCGTAGGAAGCGCAGCGTCGGGGCAAATAGTTTTGGGCGCATGTGAAAACGTATTTCCTTGAAACCCGAGACGCGGGTGCCGGGTTCAGGCCTGAGCACGTTTTGAGTGAAACAGGCGGCCAGCGCTTTGCCATATTGTTTGGGGTCGACATTTTCAGCCCCGAAAAACGGATGGTTTTGGCTGGTTGTGGCACCGGCCTTGCGCAGACCAGACATGGGTTCGGATTGACGAATGGCGTTCCAGCTCTGCACAAGCGGGGGTAATGCGTTGTTATTCTCACCGCGGATTTGATAGCCGGGAATATTGTTCAGAAGATTTTGCAACAACGTCGAGCCAGACCGCCCATAGGTTATGATGAACACATAGCCGCCAGCGGGGTGTATCCGGGGAATGGACCTAGTGTTGTCTTGGGCTGAGCTTCTCTTGCGATGGGGGGTGGGCGGATTCTGGCACAGGGTTTGTGCAAGCGTGACCGCTTCTGGATATCCGGGCACATATGGCGCGATATCTTCGGAGCGTTGCGCCTCGCCCCTTGTTAAATAGAGCAGATCGGGTGCATCAGGTGCCAGCGCAATCCCAAGTAAGCGTGCAATATCCCGCGCCTGTTCGGCAAGCGGGACCGAACTGTAATACAGGTCTTCGAAAACAATCTGGCGAAAAGAAATGGCGCGGGCCTTCAAATACCCTGACAGCCGGATTGCCACTTGGCGATCGCGCTCCACCCGTAAACGCAGCTTATCGAGGTCAATCGGGTTCGGGCGTAGATCCCCTGTGCGAATTTTTGGATAGATCTGGCGCGCTTCGATCGGTCCCCACGCACCGGTTGCCTGTGCCAACACAAGCGAGCCCAGCCGCCGGGCTTCATCGCGCCGGATCAGTACAAAGATGGCATAGTCACGCGCAACACAGGCATCGATCAGGTCTTGGGTGATTTTGAAACCCACCACATCAATACAATGCTTGATATTCGGCCTGTCTGTCAGGGCCTGCGCGATATTTTCACGCAAATCTTCCCGCGTACCGCCCCCGACAAAGGCGCGGGTGATATGGCCGAGGGAACGATCCGGGTTAAAGGGTTCGTGTTCAAGTGTTGGGAAACTTGACGCTCTTGACAGAAAAGCCGTCAGCGATGTGCCCCCTGTTCGACGTAGGGTCAGGATGAGCCATGGACGTTCGGTGGCAGGTTCGGCAGAGCGTTCGGACATCTATATCGTATTCCTCAGTGATCCTAAGCGTATGGGGCACCAAACACCGGTGCCCCATACGCTTAGATTGACCCGCTTGCTTAGAGGAAGTTGAAATCGTCTGCTGTCAGGTTGGACAGCTGAGTGTTGAGGATGGTGATTGTGTTCACCCCGTCTCCCCCTAGATCATAAACGATATCGCTGCCGACCTGGCTGGAGGCGGCGGTGAAATCGGCAAAGGAGCCCACTTCGCTGCCGGCGGCGAACACGATTGAATCACTCACCGCGTTTCCTTGTGTCGGAGCGAAGTTTTCGATCGTGTCATTGCCAAAGGCTGCGCCCGAGAACACGAAGACATCTGCGCCGGGACCACCGTTCAGCACATCATCGCCATTGCCACCGTTCAACGTGTCGTTGTTGGTACCCCCGAGGATCACGTCATTGCCATTGCCGCCCAAGAGAGCATCATTGCCAGCCTCGCCCAGCATGCGGTCATTGCCGGCCCCGCCGTTCAGCGTGTCATTGCCCAGCCCGCCAAGCTGAGTATCGTTACCGCCTTCGCCCAGCATGTTGTCATTGCCAGCCTCGCCCAGCATGCGGTCGTTGCCGACACCACCACGAAGCTGATCATTGCCGGCCCCGCCCAATACAGTGTCATTGCCGTTTTGGCCGTTCAGCGTATCGTCGCCGCCGCCCCCGCTCATGGAATCTGCCCCGCCATGGCCAAGCAATTGGTCATTGCCGTTGTCGCCAAACAGATCGTCATCGCCGATACCACCGGTAAGCACGTCATTGCCGCCCCCGCCGCGCAGGACGTCAGCCCCGCCGTCACCAAAGAGTCGGTCATTGCCATTGCCACCAAGCAGGACATCGTTGGCGCCCCCGCCGCGCAGAATATCGTTGTCTCCGTGCCCCAAAAGCCGGTCATTGCCATTGCCACCATTAAGGATGTCATTGCCGTTGCCGCCACCAAGCGTGTCGTTGCCATCGCCGCCATTCAGCGTATCGCCGCCATTCTGACCCTGAAGATTGTCGTTCCCGATTGCGCCATTGAGAATGTCATTGTCATTGCCGCCAAACAACCGGTCGTTGCCCCCTTCGCCGTTCAGCGTGTCAACACCGTTCCCACCCAACAATGTGTCATTTTGGGTGCCGCCGTTGATCGTGTCATCGCCCGCATCGCCAAAGATACGGTCCGCACCGCCGCCGCCAATCAGGGTGTCGTTGGCGTCACCGCCCATCAGCGTATCATTCTGAGCGCCGCCATCCAATCGGTCGGCTTCGGTGCCCCCGGACAGGGTATCACTTCCGTTGCCGCCATTGAGCGTGTCGCTCCCCATATCACCGCTGATCGAATCCCGGCCATTTCCGCCCAGAATGGTGTCATTGCCGCTCCAGCCGTGCATTTCATCATTACCGGCTCCGCCGAAAAGACTGTCCTGACCCTGACCGCCTTTCAGCGTGTCATTGCCGCCACCGCCAAGGATGGTGTCATTGCCATAGCCGCCAAAGAGGACGTCATCGCCGTCAACCACGGTCAGGCTTGCCGGAATAACGATGTCATATTGGGAATTTGGATCGTTGGGGTCATAGAATTCGGGCCGGATGCGCAGGTTTTCAAGGTCGAAATAGCCCGCGCTGTGTATCGCCGGGTCGTAAGCGGTCATTGAGACACCATAGAATTCGGTGATCACCCACTGGCGGAATTCCGCCAGTGTGGTTGCGCCGTCACCCCGGATAAAGTCATCGCCATTAGAGCCGTCAATCGCATCATTGCCGCCGCCACCGGTCAACGTGTCATTGCCGAAGTCACCGGTAAGTGCGTCATTGCCCGCACCGCCATCCAGAATATCGTCGCCAAAGCCGCCAAGCAGGTTGTCGCTGCCGCCCTCGCCCCACATCATGTCATCGCCGCGGTTGCCTTCGGCCCGGTCATCGCCGGAACCGCCGGTGGCAAAATCCTGTTTGTCGTCTGCGTGAACTTCATCATCGCCATCCCGCATGATGATGATGTCGTTGCCGGCGTTGCCGCCGATGTTGTTGCCTTCTGCGTTGTCGAAATAGATGTCGTCGCCAAAGCCCAGGGTCTGGGTCGAATCCCGCAACTGAAGCTGGGTATCCAGATCAAGCGTTGAGACGAAGTAGATGTGGTCATGGCCTTCGGTCTGACCAAGATCTGTGGCGATGTCATCCACAACCGACACCCGAACCGTGTTGTCCGCCGGGCTGTCATCAATGACATCCGGGGTTGGGTCTTCGATGAAATCATCAAGGAACGGAGCGGTGCTGCCCTGAGCCAGACCATCCAGATCAAAAATATTCACCGTCAGATCCGACAGCTGCGTATTTTTCAGAATGACCGTGCCGCGCGCACTGGTCAGTTCGACATCCGCACCATTTTGCACCATCTGCGAAAACAGGAACTCGGCGCTGCGCCCGGTTGCGCTCATGTCGAGTTTATCAAGCAACGGGTCGAAATCCATGATGACATCTGTGCCATCACTGGGGTTGCCAATGATCTGGGTCGGGGTGGCGGAATCGATGAACAGGTAATCGTGGTTGCGCCCGATTACAAAGATATCCGCAAAGGCCTGTGTCGGGGTGGTAAAGGCACCGGTGACAATAGAATTATCGAAATCAAAGATAAAATCCATCGCGGCGCGCCATTCGGCGGTGTTGCCCTGTGCCCCGGTGAGGTTGTTGAGTGTGTTGACATGCGCGTTCATCACCAGGCTCTGATCGCCGTAAAAGGTGTTGTCGGTGGCGCTGCCCATCAGGATATCATGGCCATTGCCACCAAGCAGCCGCGTGCCGCCCGCAATGCTAAAGCGTGCACCCGTGCTGTCGGTAATGTCGGTGCGTGCGGTTGAGCCATCAACCAGATCGTTGCCGTCGCCGCCGTCAAGGAACCCGACAAGATCGGCCCCGCGGACCACGTCATCGCCCAAACCGCCGGTGGCCCCGGCAAAGCCAAAGGCAGGCCCGGACGTGACCGTGATATCAGCGATCTCGAAATCTGCCTCAGCCTGATAGACAAAGATCAGCGTGTCTTCGTCCGCGCCACCATGAATGAAGCGGTCGGTGCCGTGGTTGGCTTCGATATAATCGTTGCCCAACCCGCCAAACACGACGTCTTCGTCATGGTCGCCAAACACGAAATCATCACCCGCGCCACCATGAACAAAGTCATCCCCTTTGTTGCCGCCAACGTGGTCATTGCCATCGCCGCCAAAGATTTCGTCATTGCCGTCAAAGCCGGAAACAAAATCGTCGCCTTCGCCGCCAAAGACGGTGTCATCCCCTTCGTTGCCGGTGACGAAATCTTCACCCGCGCCGCCACGGATCAGGTCGTTGCCCAAGCCGCCGCCGATCAGCGGATCATCACCGTCGCCACCTTCGAGCGTGTCATCGCCATCTTCGCCAATCAGGGTATCCCGGCCGGCACCCCCAACAAGGCTGTCGCCCTGTTCGTTGCCGTTCATGGAATCGTCGCCGTCGCCCCCGTTCAACGTATCCCGGCCCAGACCCCCGAACAGGTTGTTGCCTTCGTCGCCACCGTTGAGAAGGTCCGCGCCTTCGTCGCCGATCAGCGTGTCGATGCCAGTGCCCGCGTCCAGCGTATCATTCCCGGCCCCGCCTTCGAGCAAGTCATTGCCCGCGCTGCCGCTGAGGAAGTCACGATCTTCGTTGCCGCGCAGGATATCATTGCCCTGCCCGCCGATCAGCGTGTCATCGCCCTCGCCGCCCGAAATTGTATCGCTGCCAGTATCGCCGGTGATGGAATCGTTGCCGTCCTCACCATCAACGCTGTCATTACCGGCATTGGCGGTGATGGTGTCGTTGCCTTCGTTGCCGTTGATGGTGTCATTGCCGATGCCTGCGGTAATGGCATCGCCGCCGAAGCCGCCAAAGAGTGCGTTGCCGTCATCGCCGCCGTTCAGCACATCGTTGCCGGCGTCGCCGATCAGCGTATCTGTTCCGGTGCTCGCGTTGAGCGTGTCGTTGCCGTCGCCCCCTTCAAGCAGGTCATCCCCGGCCCCGCCATTGAGAATATCAGCGTCTTCATTGCCGCGCAGGATGTCGTCGCCGTCATTGCCGATCAGCGTGTCCTGGTCTTCGCCGCCTGAGATGGTGTCATTGCCACTGTCCCCGGTCAGGCTGTCATTGCCTTCTTCGCCGTCGATGCTGTCATTGCCACCGCCACCGGTGATGGTGTCGTTGCCTTCGTTGCCATTGATGGTGTCATTGCCGGCCCCGCCCGAGATCAGGTCGAACCCGAGCCCGCCAAACAGGCCGCTGTTCCCGGCCCCGCCGGTGATGGTGTCGTTGCCATCGCCACCCTCCATGGTGTCGCTGCCGCCCCCACCCGCGGTCAGAATGTCATTGCCGGTGCCACCAACAAGGCTGTCGTCGCCATCACCGCCTTCGATGCTGTCGTTGTTTTCATTGCCAAGCACGGTGTCGTTGCCATCACCGCCATACAAGGTGTCGAGCCCAAACCCGCCGGACAGGTCATCATTGCCGTCACCACCTGACAGGATATCGCTGCCGAGTCCGCCGCTGGCGGTATCATTGCCAGCACCGCCGCCAATTGAGTCATTGCCGTCTTCGCCAATAATGGAATCGTCACCGCCGCTGGCGCTGAGGCTGTCATCACCATCATTGCCGTTGATCGTATCATTCCCGGTGCCTGCGGCCACGGTATCATTCCCGATGCCGCCGAACAGGGCATCGCCGGAATTGCTCCCGTTCAGCAGGTCATTGCCCGCGTCGCCGACCAGCGTATCGGTGCCGGCCCCTGCATTCAACGTATCGTTGCCGTCGCCGCCCTCGAGCAGGTCATTGCCCGCGTCGCCATCCAGGACATCGTCGTTTTCATTACCCGAAAGCGTGTCGTTACCCGCCCCGCCGATCAGATGGTCAAGACCTGTACCGCCCGAGAGCGTGTCATTGTCATCGCCACCTTCCAGCGTATCATTCCCGACCCCACCGGTCAGGCTGTCGTCACCGGCCCCGCCAAACAAGGTGTCATTGCCGCTTTCGCCGATCAACATATCATTGCCGGTGTCGCCCTGAAGCAGGTCGTCGCCATCATTGCCGTTCATGGAATCGTTGCCAGCGCCACCACTCAGCGTGTCATTCCCGATGCCGCCAAAAACACCGTCGTCATTGTCGCCGCCATTCAGTGTATCGGCCCCATCCGCCCCAAATAACGTGTCGTTGCCTGCATCGCCTATGAGGCTGTCATTGCCGCTCCCACCGGACAGGGTGTCGTCGTCGGCACCCCCATCCAGCGTGTCGTCGCCGACATTGCCGTTCAGCTCGTCATTGCCTGAATCCCCTTGCAGGCTGTCGTTGCCACCCTCGCCGTGCAGCGTATCGTTACCTGCACCACCCGACAGTGTATCAGCCTCCGCCGAGGCACCGCCCTGCAGGCTGTCATTGCCGTCCCCACCATCAAGCACATCAAGACCGGAGCCCCCCAACAACGTATCGTTGCCACCCAGACCGCTGAGTGTATCGTTGCCTGCAAATCCGGTGATACTGTCATCCGCTGGTGTACCGGGAATTGCTTCGGGATTCGGGCTACCGTTCAATACTGCCATTATTCATCCATTCGTTAGATAGTGTGTCATGAAGCTGCGCGCTGCGTGAGGCTGAAAAATGCTACTTGGGCTCTGTTGATATTGCACACGGCTTAAGGCCAATTTTATAACTTAAAGTCTCTGCCATACTTGAGGGCGGGCTAAGATTTGCATGTCGTTGATGTCTATAACGTTAAACTCGATAAATAATAGGTTTACCGGAGACATGTTTTCATAACTTTGCGCGTTCAGTTGAATTTTCTTCCGATGTGGCCTGAGTGGAACATATCACTCAGGCTCTGCGGGTACAGAAGGTCGCGCCGCCTTGACCCTGCCGGGTATTATGCTGCACAGAACATTTCTGAACCCGTCGGAAACTCGACACCGACAGTGAATATACTGGGACTGACCGGACGCCATGCAGAAAAAACTCATCATACATATTGGCCATTACAAAACCGGAACCACTGCGCTTCAGGTCTTTCTCTCTCAGCATCTGCGGTTCCTGGCCAATCGCGGCATTTCGTACCCAGATCTGATGATGCACAATGCCAAGCATTCTGCCTTTGCATTCTCAATTCTGGCGGCGGCCGGTGTAACGGGACGGCTGATGCATGACTATCCTGCGGAGAGTCCCCCGCATGAAATGTGGGGCGAGCTGATGCGCGTGATTGACGCGGGTACATCGCCGACCACGTTGATCAGCTCCGAAGAATTCATGCGGATCGGCCAGTTCCCGGCAGCGGTTGATATCTTGCGAGAAGTGCTGTCCAACCGTCCCGAGGGGCTGGACATTCAGATCATCGCCTATCTGCGCGATCCACAGGCGCATGTACAATCCTGGTACAATCAGCTGATCAAAATGAACCTGCCGGTGTCGGACCTCGAACATGCCACCTGTGGCACGATCGAGGATATCCATTACGATTACCGCCGCGCACTGGAGCCCTGGATCAACATTGTCGGCAAAGAGAATGTCATCCTGCGCCCCTACGTCAACAATCGTAAGGATCCGGCGGCACTGCACCGTGACTTCTTTGATGTGCTGGGCATTCCACTGCCTGACAAGCTGGTACGTGCCGGAGCGGATCCGAACCCTCGTCTGGACGACCGGGTGAGCGAATTATTGCGGTTGATGCAGAACATGGGCTTTCCACGGGCGTCGATCAATGCGGTGCGCTCGCAAGCGATGTCTTATCTGGAAACCCAGGATGCCAAGCGCAGCATCGAAGAAAAATCGATTGAAGACATTCGCGAGCAGTCGCTCGAAGGTTTGGGATGGCTGTCCGAACAGGCTAGCGACGCCCTGCCGGTTGCGGAATTTTCGAAACATCTGCCAATGGGTGTGTCGCAGGACGTGGTCGACCGCAATATGCTGCTTGGGTTCGTGTTTTCGGAATTCATCCAGCTACGCCAGAGGGTGCAAAACTTTGGTATTCCAGATGTGATTACTCGGGTTGAAGCGCTTGAAGCAAAGATAGCCGAGATGACCGAGGTGAAAAGCGACTCATGAAAATCCTGTTTTACAACTGGGTCGATTATCTGGATGACGAGCGTCGCGGTGGGGGGGTTTCGATCTATCAAAAGAACCTGATCCATGCGCTCAACGAAGAAGATGATGTCGAATGCCTGTTCCTCTCGTCAGGCATTTCCTACGATCTCTTTTCCGACAAACCGCGCTGGACCAAGGTTCAGCACGGCCCCGCCGAAGACCGTGACCTACGCTACGAGATTGTCAATTCCGGCGCGCTGGCCCCCGGTCAACATTCCTTTGGCAACCCCGCTCAGATCAACGAGCCGGCAACCGAAGATGTTTTTTTCGACTTCATCCGCACGCATGGCCCTTTCGATGTCGTGCATTTCAACAATCTCGAAGGGGTGCCCGCCGCCGTGCTGGCGCTCAAAGAGCATTTCCCCGACACTCAGGTTGTCTTGTCGCTGCACAATTACTTCCCGATCTGTCCGCAGGTGAACCTGTGGTACAATGAAGAGGAAAACTGTGTTGATTACGACAAGGGCCGCAAATGCGTGACCTGCCTGCCGTTTCAGCATGACGAGCGGGTGATCCGAATTGCCAATGCTGTGGCCTTTAACCTGAAGAAAAACGGCATCCGCCCCGGCACCCGGCTATTTGACCGCGGTTTTGGACCTGCAATGCGGGTCGCTGCGCGCGCTGTTCGGGTTTATAATCGTCGGTTCCGCAAAGGAAAATCCGCCAAGACCATGCTTGCCGCGCCCAAGCCCGGTCAGGTTTTGGAAAAGCTCGAAGCGCGCAATCTGAAATTCCTGAATCGCCGTCATCAGATGGCCGAGTTGATCAACACCCACTGCGATGTGGTGCTTTGTGTTTCGGATCGGGTGGGCCAAGTCGCGGCGCGTTACGGGCTGGCCCCCGAATTGCTGGAAACCAGCTATATCGGCACCCGCCATGCCAAGAAATTTCTTGAAACGCAGCCCAAGGTGCGCCTGCTGAAAAACGACGGGACGCTGACGTTAGCCTATCTGGGGTATATGCGGCGCGACAAGGGGTTCTTCTTCTTGCTTGAAGCGCTGGAAGAGATGCCCGATGCGATGGCCGCGCGGATCAATCTGGTGATTGCCTCGCGTCGGGGTGATCATGAGACCATGGAACAGGTGGTCGCGCTCAGCGAACGCTTTGCTTCGGTGCAATATGCGGATGGCTATTCACATGACCAGCTTGATGGTTTGTTGGCAGATGTCGATCTTGGCGTGATTCCGGTGCTGTGGGAGGACAACCTGCCTCAGGTTGCGATCGAAATACACGCCCGCCACATCCCGCTACTGACCTCTGATCTGGGCGGTGCACAAGAGCTTGGCCGATGCCCGGACCTGATATTCCAATCTGGTGATGTCGAATCCTTTAATGCCAAAATTGCCGCTATCCTTGAGGATGAAGTAGATCTTTCGAGCTATTGGCAGGGCGCGATGGCACCTTATTCGATGGATAATCACGTGGCCGAGTTGCGTGAAATCTATGCCAGCAAACCGCGGGCAATCGAACTGCGCCCCTCGGCCCCCGGCGCCGATCCACAGCTGCGCCTTCAGGCCGATATCGAGGCCGAGGAAGATGCGGCAGTTGCCGCGCTTTTATAAAGCTTTGGGCAGTGCTGCCTATGCCGCGCTGCCTATGCCGTCGTCTCTACGACAGCTGGCCTGTCCTGTCTTGACCTGCACGGTCTCTTGACGTGCGGCTTGCATTGCCCGGCTCACCACAAGGCGATGTTCAGGTCCGGAAATTTGCGAGCGTCTTTTGCGCGTCTGCGTCAGCTGTGGCCTGATCAGCCGAAACGTGGAAAATCTGCATATCAAACACAGTGATTTCCTGTGGGTTCACCATCGGCAAGCGCATGATCAGCGTGTGAAACCCTTCGGAACCAGCCATGTTCTGACCGCTCTGCACGGCGTGCTGAATGACTGAAACATTGCGGCTGCCGGTCAGAGTGAGAACATCCTTGAGCTCTGTGTCACCGATATCTTTGCTGCCATCCTCCTTGATGCGGCGGGTGCGGATCAAAGCGTCGATCTTTTGCTCCGCAGGCCCCGCAATCTCAGCGACAATGCCCAAAACATCCCCCGGCAGAAATTGGCCATGTTCGAGCGCAACATTGAAGCACCACCAGCGAGGGAGCCCGATGATTTTGGCAGTAACGCGCAGCATTTCGCCTGGTTGAGATGTGATAAGGGGTTCGACATGACAATCCGAGGTGTCCCAGCTGAAAAAAACATTGGGCGAGACCTGTCTGTCAGGGGAAGGTTCTGTGGTGAACTCGGCCCCGCGCAGGGTTCTGAGAGTTTGGTTCACGGAGGGTTCGATTGTCTTGGCCACGGGGAACACGCCTTTCAGATGTTTTGGCCAGATGTTTTGGCCAGATTTTCTGGAGTGTCTGTAGAACGGACCGTCTTGCCTTGTCCAGTTCGCCAATCCAATTCACTCGTCCTGCTGAAGGGGCGGTGCCTGGAGAAGAGACCGGGCACCGATGTGTTTCACAGCGCCTCAAGCTCGCTCAGGATGGCGTCTACAATCCGTGTGCGTTCTGCACGGATTGCCCCGGTGTCACGGAACCGTTCCTGCAGCGCCCTGGCCGTTTCAAGCCAGGATTGGGCCATTGCCAGATCCGGCTTGAATGTTGAAATCCGCTTGGCAGCGTCACTTGCTGACATCCCAAACGTGTTGATCATGCTGCTTTCGGGCACCAACCGGGTGATGGCGTGGTCTTTGTCGGCGTAATAGGTCGGCACACCGCCAACAACAAACGCATCAAGGATCTTTTCCGAGATATAGGATTTCTGATGGGTGTTCTCATAGCTCGACATCACCCGCACACGGCCATCAAGGGCCGCCAGTTTGTCGAGATGCCAATCCGGCAAATCCTGACGGCGCTTCTGATCGTGCCACCCCTTGCCTTCGCGCAGCACGCCCTTTCCCGTGGTTTTGGCGGCCACCTGCGAACGATAGCTGCTGATGCCATACACCGCTTGTTCGGGAAAGGACTTGTCATATTTTGCGTCATCGCGCTTCTCGGCGACAAAGGCCGCAGGGATGGGTGCCGCTTTCCAGGACTTGAGGATATCTTCTGGCGTGCGGTCGCAGTTGCGCCCAATCAAAAGCGTGTAGCGCGCCAAAAGATCGTCTTCGGTCAGCAGGAAATAGGGAATTCTGTCAAAGTCAAAGATCGACGAATTCGCATGGTTCAGGAAGGTATAGCCCACTTCGGTGTCGTTGCAGGTCACCTTGCGCGCAGTCTCGGCAAAGCCGCCGCTCCACAGGCTGTCCCACAGCGGTTCCTCAGAGATCACAACCACCTTGGTGTCCGGCTTGCTCTTGGCAAGGCCTGCAAACAAATCCGCGTTTTCCTTCAGATCGATGTTAAAGCCGGTCATGACGAAATCGGCGGCTGCCGGGTCTGTCACAATCTGGATGCGATCTTTGGCGGCGCCTTGAAATGCCGGGTAACTCAGCGGGGTGCGGTTGCCATGGCGCCCGGTAAAACAGATTTTTGGTCCACTTGTCCCGTTGATCCTTGGGCTGCCGAGCCGCGGCTGCCTTGATCGGGTGACCACATGTTCGCTGACGCTCTGGAAATGCTGCAAGGTTGGATGGCTGGCCGGTAATTTTTGTTGGGCCAGCTCGATCAATTGCCCAAGCGAGGAGCTGTCATCGCGCAGGTCCGGCAAAAGTCCGGCCCCTTCCAACAACAAATCGCTGCTGCACACCCGCAAGAGCATCTGTGCATCATTGGGGCACAGCTCCGCAGACTGGCTCATGCGCGCGGCCAATGTCTCGCGCAGAAGATGTGAGGGGGTTTTCACCGTGGAGGTCGTGTCTTGTTCATGCCCAAGGCACAGCATCAGCTTTTGCACATCATACACAAAGCACTGCGGCCCATAGAGCATAAATAGCTGCTGGCCGACCTTTTGCATTGCCTGAAGTCTTTCGGGATCCGCAGCAATTTCTTCCAGCCGCGCGGGCAGTGCTTTGATGGAATCGGCATCTTCGTTGCAGATGACTGTGCCAGCCTCCCACAGCGCCGGGTCGCCGGGGGGCGCATAGGTGTCAGCAAGGATCACCGGGATCGCCCCGGCCCCAAGAGTTTCCCAGAGCCGGATCGAATTGGGACCGGTTCCAGAGGGGCACAGCGAAAAGATGCTTTGCCCCATCGAGATCTTGAATTGCTCCGAGGCCGGCTTGTCGATCAGATCACCAATATTGCTTTTGTCGCCGCCAGGGCGGATCTGATGTTCATAAACCACTTTGTTATAATGCCAGTCGTCCCGTCCGATAATCAGCCCCTTGGGATGATCGCGCAGCAAATCCAGAATGAATTCGCGGGCCTGACTGAGATAATATTTGTTCGCCTTCGCACCGATGAACGAGAACAGATAGGGCCGCTTGGTGATCTCCATGCGCGCTTCGGGTTCGGGGATCTGCACCGGAAACAGCGGAAAAGGATGGATGGTAAAGCCGCTGGCCCCCTGATCGGCCACATCGGCATGGGTGGCGTGGGTCCAGAAGATATGGCTGATCCCGGCCTGTTCGAACAGGGTCATGAATTCCTGCATCTTGATATGCTGGCAGACAGTGACTCTTGTGGTCCCTTTGGGCAGGTGTTCACAATATTTCTTGAAATATTCCAGATGCAGATTGGTATCACGCGCCTTGGTCTGAAGCTTGTCGATCAGGTTGGCCCAAGGAAAGGCCACATAGGTCACGTCGTCCGGCACCCCACCCGAGGCTTTCATCATTTTGAATGCCTGCTGCTCGGTGATGGCCGGGAATTGCCAGTCCTTGTCATAGGCAAGGATATTGTTTTCGAAAGAGATATGGTCGTGGGTCAGGGTCTTGGCATCAACCAGATCGCCCTGAACAACAATTTTCTGTTCACCCGTATTAGGCTTCAGGGCCGCGGACTTATCAAACACCTTTTGGAAATAGTGCTGAACAATGCCATTGCGCCCCTCGTCGACAACAGACAATTGGCCATCCGCATAGTTGACCTTGAAAAATCGGCGGGTGAACCCGGTTTTGCTTTTCCCCATCGCGGCGAGTGCTTTCCGGCGTTCTTTGGCCGGAATGATCGCTTCTATTTCGGCATTGTACTTGTCGCGCAGCCGCGCCGAGAGCTGGTTCTCGGTAACGCAGAACGCAGCCAGGGGGAACTTGGTCTGAACAAGCGACGCCTTGGTGGCAAACAGCCGCCACAGATTCCAGTCACCCGCCAGCTTGAGCGGGACAATCGTCGTTTCGGGATTAATCGCATCCCAAAGCCACTTGCGGAAAAACGTGCCTTCCTGCTGAAGAAAGTTCCAGTGGTATCCATCACACAAGCCGGCCTTCAAGGCATCCTTGAGGATTGGATTTTCGGTGCTGACGATCGGCAGACCGTCGCGCATGACAAGGTTCGCCCCGCCAACCCATGAGACATGCTGGGGCTGAAACTGGCGCGCCGCATTGGCAATGAACCCCAGCGCGCCCGGCATCAAAATGTCATCGGCATTAATCCAGGTCATGAACTCGTCAGAGCGGGCAGACAGGGCCTGGATGCCCCTGAAGAGCCCGTCATACATGCCGCTGTCTGGTTCGGAGGAGACCGTGAAGGACAAGCCCCGGCTCGCCAGTGGGAAACCTTTGGAATTCAGGCGGCGGGCCCACCATTGCAGGCGTTCAAATGTGCCATCCGTCGATCCGCCGTCCTGTACGTGATAGCGGATAAAGAAATCCCCCGCTTGGGTCACCACACTTTGGATCGTCCTGTCGATTGTCGCGCGAGCATTTAGGCAAGGTGTTGTGATAAATAGGGTTTCTGACATTGTAATTCCTAAAAAACGCTGCCTCAAAAATCTGCACGTACCTTTTAGCGCATCTGCGGATCAGCTTCAGCCGCACTAAGATGACGAAACAATGCGCGCATTGCATAGTCTGCTGAAGATCAAACAGCAATCCCGTTTGAGCAGGCCCGCCAGTATTCGCCAACATGATAAGACATTGCCCTAAGTGTTACTTATTAGGGCGTTTTACAAACAACACCAGGGGGGATGGTTGCACTTGTATTGCTTTCCGTGTTTACAAAAGATCTGACCAATAGCACCACTGGTCACTGTTGGACGAAACTCTAGCATCGAGGATGGGTTTGTATGATCCCGCGCTTGAAAAAAATCGCATCGCAAGATCATTTGGATACGATTATTTACCTTGGGGCGGGATATGGAAACGATCTCTCCGAGCTGCTGGATGTGCCTGCGGGTCGTGTCGTTCTGGTCGAACCTAACCCCGATTGTCAGCCCGCGCTCCAAAAAGCGTCTGCGGCAGATACACGTGTGAGCGTGATGGAAGTTGCGGTCACAGGTGATGTGGGCGGCGCGACACAGGCTGAACTGCATGTGTGGAATTTCCCGGAATTTTCCAGCTTGCGCGCGCCAACCGAGTTGAAAACGCTTTTCCCCGGCCTTCGGGAAGTCGCACAACCGACCGTCGATCTGATCCCTGTTGGCGAGATGATCACCAGCCAGATCTCAGCCAAGGATGGCGTCCACGCATTGATTCTGGACGTGCCCGGTGAAAGCACGGCGCTGATTACGGCGCTGATAAATGCGTCGGTACTGGAACGTTTCGAACATCTTATCCTGCGATCCCCCCGCGCAGCTCTGTTTGAAGACAGCGCGCCCGCGGCCGACGCAATCGCGCAGCTGGAAAAGGCAGGATTTCGTGTTCTTGCCGAAGACGTCGAAGATCCAGACTTTCCCGAATTCCATGTCTGGCGTGATGCTCAGGCCCTTGAGCTCGCAGCGTTGCGCTTGCAGGTTTCAACCGGCGCGACTGCGCTGGCCCAAACCACCGCACGCCTAAAAGAGGTCGAGGCCGAGCGCGATACAGGGCAATCCGCGCTCGAGACGGCAAAGGCGCAAAGCGACACGCTGCAAGCCGAACTGGAAACCGCCAACGCCCATCTCGCCGAGCGGGACGCCGCGCTGGCAGCCGCCCAGGAACGGGTGACACAAGGCGAAGAAACGCTGACCCAAACCACCGCACACCTAAAAGAGGTCGAGGCCGAGCGCGATGCAGGGCAATCCGCGCTCGAGACGGCAAAGGCGCAAAGCGACACGCTGCAAGCCGAGCTGGAAACCGCCAACGCCCATCTCGCCGAGCGGGACACTTCGCTGGCAGCCGTCCAGGAACAGGTGACGCAAAGCGAAGAAACGCTGACCCAAACCACCGCACGCCTAAAAGAGGTCGAAGCCGAGCGCGATGCAGGGCAATCCGCGCTCGAGACGGCAAAGGCGCAAAGCGACACGCTGCAAGCCGAACTGGAAACCGCTAAGGCAGGCATTGTAGAACGCCATGACGCGCTGGTAGCCGCCGAGACACGTCTGATCGGGATGGAAAAGCGGGCCAGAACGGCAGAAGGAGCCTTTAAACAACGTGACGCACGCCTAAAAGAGGTCGAGGCCGAGCGCGATGCAGCGCAATCCGCGCTCGAGACGGCAAAGGCGCAAAGCGACACGCTGCAAGCCGA
>NZ_JAUOSD010000037.1:0-28194 GCF_030548265.1 Marinovum sp. 2_MG-2023
TATGCGTTCGAAATGACCGCCTGAGAAAATCACCCCTGGGGACCGTCACAGGTCAATGCCGTCAAGTTGGCAATGCCGTCCAAATTCATTCAGAACCTTGGCGGTGATCGTCTTTATGGGCTCTGTTCCGAAGAGATGAAGATGTGGCTCGACATCGAGCGAAAAAAGCGCGGCAGGCTGGATTTCCATGCCTTCGTGATCGCCGCGCAGAAGCGCCTGCCTGAGTTGGGCATCCACCCATCCGCCTGGGAGGAAGCCGTGGGCGTGCTGGATGAGGATGCCGCGATGCTTTGTTCTGATCACCGATGCCAAGGTTGCCGATCCGGAGATCACCATCCTTTCCGCAGGGGCCTATATGCGCGGCATGGTGCGGGCGCAGCGGACTGGTTCCTTGAACATCATGGGAAGCCTGATCGGGCTGAACGAGCGGAGTAGGAGGCGCTATTGAAACCGCTCATCTTAGCGGCGGCCATTGTGGCGGTCCTCACGGCTCCTGGGACGGCCCAAGAACTATGTATCGAGCCTATCAGGCCGGAGGCTGCACAGCTTCTCAATGATGGGTTTACCGGTGCAGAGGTTCGGGTGGAGTTTCGACGCTTCTTCAGCCAGGTCGAAGAGTACCTGAATTGCCTTAACGAAACGTCAGCACGGATCAGGGATGATGCGCGAGCCGCGGCCTACGACTATCAGCGTGTGCTGGAGACGACGGAGCCGAGCAAAGGCGATCAAGGCGATGATGGGTTTCGTCCGCCAAGTGTCGCCATGAAGGATACCGGCGAACTCTTCTTGGATTATCGACCAAACGCTGGCGGCACCGGACATGCCTGTGCCGCCAGGAAATCGTCCGCAAGGAGGTGATAGAGGAAGATTTCTATGGTGAAATTTTTGCGCCAGGTCAAAATCTGATAGTAACGTTTATGTTAAGTATTTTTCTTGGTGCGTTTTCTTTCCGCTTTCGTCTGATGTCCTAATATCTTGAGACGGAGGTGATGTTTGATGTCTTTTCAAGCCCCTCCATTGCGCTGCCGAAATTCCGGAGGGCGTAGACCGAATACAACACATCAATCAATTGCAGCTGGGAAATTTTTGAGATCATCGACTCGTGATAGTCGGCGGCGCCGGTAGCGCCTGTTACAGTTGGTGTGAACAGCTTGATGTCTGAGTGTTTGATAATGGGGCTGTCTGCAAAACTCGTTATGCAAAGCGTTTTGGCGCCTTGATCCTTGGCGGCTTTCAACGCGTCCACCGTGGAAATTGTCCTGCCCGAATTGGAAACGCCGATGGCCAGGTTTTTTGGGCCAAGCGCCGCAGTTGATATTTGGCGTACACCAAGATCGCGGAAGAACTGGCAATTCTTTCCCACTCTCATGAAGCGCATCAATGCATTCTCGACGCAGATCATTGAGGATCCCATTGCAAAGAACGACAGCAAGTCCGCCTGCTCTATAGCCGTGACCGCTGCATCGATCTGTTCGGCATGACACCCCGCCATCGTATCCTGGATCGTCATTGCATAACGCGACGCGATCTTTTGGATCACGGTCTGGGTGTCGTCTGCCTCTTTGATGTCTTCATAGACATATCGATCCACGCTGGCCTGAGCGTTGCCTTGAGAGAGTTCTTCGGCAATCAGGATCTTGAACGTCTGAAAGCTCGTGACGTCGATTTCACGAACGAAGCGTGTCACCGTCGATTCCGAAACCTCACAGTTCGTCGCAAGCTCCTTGATCGACATTGACTTGACCGCCTCCGGAGATGTCAGAACGTGATCTGCGATCCGTCGGAGCGCCGGATTCAAATAGGCCGACTTGTATCGAATCCGGCTCAGAATACTGGTTCTCTGTGTTCCGTCCATCTCGTTTACCTCGCATTGCATGCCATCTTCTTCCTCGCCGGGATTTGTTACCCCATACTTAGCATGGAAGAAAATTTCTTTGCATTGAGAATCCTCTTCGTTTCGTTATTGAGCCGTGTTTGTATGCTGCTTGAGCTATCAGACTCTAGCTGGCAATTCGCCGATCGAGTTCTTGGCATCGCCATAGTACATACGCGTGTTCTCTTTGTAGAACAGCGGATTCTCGATGCCGGATTAGCTGGTGCCCTGACCGCGCTTGGACACGAACACCTGCTTGGCCTTCCACACTTCGAGAACCGGCATCCCCGCGATGGGCGAATTCGGATCAGGCTGGCCAAGGCGCAACGGACGCGCGGCTTGCCGCCAAGTGGCTTTGGATCTGATCGAACGCGATCAATGCGGCCTGTTGGGCATTCGTCCAACCCTCTCGCCAGAGGCTGACGCCGCCGACAAGCTCGGCCCCCAGCACTTTTGAAGAGAAGCTTTCGACGGTGAAATCGCCAGAATAACCCGCATCCTCCAGGGCGCGAAAATAGCCACGCCAATCGAATGTTCCGGTGCCAAACAAGCCACGGTGGTTCTCTGCCACATGGGCATATCCGAGAAGATCCGCATTTCTCGAGATCACCGAAGGCAGATCGGACTCTTCGATATTCATATGGAATGTGTCCATATGAATGAACATATTCGCGGCACCGATCCTGCGGATCATGTCGCCAGCCTGATCGAGACTGTTGATCATGTTGGATTCGTATCGGTTGACTGGCTCAAGCCCGAGTTTCACGCCCAGTTCGCCCGCCCGCTCGTCCAGCAGACCAAGCGCGGAAGCAACGGCATCACGCTGTGCCTGTGTCGGGGGGGCGGCGTAGTTGTTGAATGCCGCATAGGTGATGCCGCTCACCGCAGGCGCGCCGAGGTCGCTGGCGATTTCAAGACAGTGCCGGACGGTGTTCTCGCCGGCTTTCGCAATGTCGGGGTCTGTGCTGGAAATATCAGTATCGGACCCGAGGGCCATGCCAAGTCGAAGATCGAGGCCAGCATCCTTCACAACCTTCGCAGTCATACCAAGATCGAGCGCGTCCGGGTCGAAGATGAGAACCTCGATCAGATCATATCCAATGTCCGCCGCCGTCCGACAGGCAAATTTTGCGGTTTCTTCCGTCCAGGTGTCCCCGAATAACAGGCTGTGGACACCGATTTTTTGAGTTGTCATATCATTGCCTTCCGCATCAGGTGCGCATGGATTGGGACGCCGATTTCATCTGGGCCTGCATGAAATCGTGCGCGTGACGCGAGAGGTCTTCGCTGTCGCTCCAATGATCGCGCCAGCAGGCAAGAACGTTGCTCAGGTTCTGATCCAGAATGGCAGGCGAGAAAGCCTCGAACACCACGGGGCCGGAATAGTCCTGCCGTTGAAGAGTCGCGAAGACCTCTGCAAAGTTTACCGATCCGGCGCCCAGATAGCCGCGGTTGCTTTCGCCGATATGCACGTGGCCGAGCACATCCATGTTGCGGGTCAGCGCGTCCACGACGCTCAGTTCTTCGATGTTCATGTGGTAGGTGTCCGCATGGGCAAACAGGACATCGCTGCCAATCTGCCGCACGATCGAGGCAGCCTGGTCGATTGTGTTGATCAGGTTGCTCTCATAGCGGTTGACTGCTTCGATCCCCAGTCGGACGCCGGTGGTTCGTGCGTGATCGGCAAGCCGTGCATAGGAATCGACCACGCGGCTGAGGGCGTCAGGGTCTGCGGCCGTCGGATATCGATGCATGGCGGAATGGGTGACCCCGCCCAGAGCTTCGATCCCCATGTCGCGCATGGCGGACATCGCGTCACGGATCAATGTTTCACCCGCGCGGGCGATTTCGGGATCCGGGCTGGAGATATCTGCCTCTGGATTGAGCGCCATACCCCCGATGCCCGACAATCCGTTCCGTTCAAGAGCGGCCCTCGTCACATCCGGGCGGGCTTCGCTGGGGTCGAAGACCACCACCTCCAACAGGTCATATCCGGCGGCTGCCGCTTTCTCTGTGGTCGAGGTGATGGAGCTTTCGGTCCAATCGGTGACAAAAACAAGTGCGTGAATACCAAGCTTCATTGTTTGACCTCATCCAAAGATTGAACGAATTGTCCCGCCATCGGCGCGGTGGCAGATTCCGTTCATGGCTGGATTGGTTGCCAGCTGGACAACGCCGCGACCGTGCATTGCCGGGTCGATCAGCTTTTGCGGAAGGTTGCCGGGCTGAACGTCGCGATAAAAGTCATCCAGCGCCTGCTCGACCGTCTTGCCCTGTTCCTCGGCCAAACCTTGGAAATAACCCATCACGGATTCTGTTGCGGTGGTGCCAGGCATGTAGCTTGTCACCCGCACATCTGTGCCTCGAGTCAGTTCCGCCAAGGACCGGCTGAGCCCGAGCATAGCGGATTTGGTGGTGGAATATGGCGTCATGTTCCCGATGGACCGGATCGCGGCTTCGGAGCTGATGAAGACGATGCTTCCAGAATTGCGGTCCAGCATATCCTTTAGAACCAAGCGGCTGATACGCACGGACGTCATGATGTTGTGGTCGAAATACTCCATCCACCGTTCATCGCTGACTTCAAAAAAGTCATTGACGTCAAAGACCCCGATGTTGTTCACGAGAAACTCGATCGGGCCGAAGCCGTTTGCAAATTCAAACAGCGTCTTCGCCCCGTCCGTGCTGCGCAGATCGGCCACGACGCCGTGGGCGCGCTCTCCGATTTCAGAACAGGCCGTGTCCAGCTTGGACTGTGTCCGCCCGTTGATGATGACGGTTGCCCCTTCGTCATGGAAGGTCTGCGCAATCGCGCGTCCGATGCCGGTTGCGCCACCTGTGACCACAACCGTCTTTCCCTTGATCCCAAAATCCATGTCTCATGCCTCCTTTTGTGCCCGACCGAAGGTGCGAGCAATCATGTTTCCAATTCGTCCGCGCCAAACATCCACACCGACCGCGATCAAAATGATCAAACCAATTGTCAGGCTTTGCATGGAGGTGGTCACGGCATTCAGGTTCAGACCGTTCTGAACCACGATGATGATGAGCGCCCCGATCAGCGTCGAAACGATCCTCCCCCTGCCCCCGGCAAGGCTCGCACCGCCCACAACGGCCGCGGCAATCGCTTGGAGCTCGATCAGTGTCCCATAGTTGGGGGACCCCGAGTTCAGGCGCGACGACAGCAGGACCGCACCAAACGCGGCACAGAGCGCGGCAAAGATGAATGCGATAAGCCGAACACGCGCGACGTTGATGCCAGACAGGCGCGCTGCCGATTCATTGCCCCCGACGGCGTAGATCTCGCGCCCCAGACGGGTGTGCTCCATCACGAGGGTGAACAGCGCGTAGATCCCAATAACATAGTAGAACGGCAGCGGTAGACCGAAGAGCGTGCCGTAGAATATTTCTCGCAATTCCGGAGACAGAGAGAAAGCTGGCGTGCCACCGTTCAGTGTCAGGGCCAGCCCCTTGAATGCCGATAGGCCCGCAAGTGTCACGATGAAAGCGGGAATACCGATATAGGCCACCAAGATACCATTGATCGCGCCAAGTCCGCAGCCAATCAACAGTGTCAGCGGTATCGCGAGCCAGAGCGACAGCCCGTAGGTTTTGATGAACACGGCCAGGCACATCGTCAGAAGCGCAATCATTGAACCCGGCGACAGATCAATCCCGCCGGTGATGATCACTACGGTCGACCCGATGGCGACAATCGACAGAATTGACACCTGCAATGCAATATTGCGGAAATTCTGCGGGTCGAGAAAAGCCGGGGTCGTGATCGCCACGATGGCAACAATCAGGATCAGCGCTATCAGCGGCCCGATGAACTCTTGCCGTGCAAGACGCCCGAGATAGGTTGGTTCGTTCATAGTCGTTTTCTCCCTTAGGCGGCGTCTTTAGCCAATGGCTGCGCCGATGCCTGCACCAATTGGGCATGTGTCACGTCGTCGGCCGGCCTGGTCTCGATCAGCGCTCCGTGACGAATGATTCCGATACGGTCAGACATTGCGATTAATTCGTTATGGTCGGAGCTGATCAGGATCACGGCGCACCCGCGGGCGGTCAGCGCATTGATCAGGTTGTACACGGCAATTTTGGCACCGATGTCGATGCCCTGTGTTGGTTCGTCCAGAATAAGAACCCTGCTGCCAGCAAACAGCCACCGCGCGATCACGACTTTTTGCTGGTTTCCGCCTGACAGCAAATTGACGAACTTGGTCGCAGCAGCAGGCGATATCTCCAGCTGGTCGATATAGTCTCGCGTCACTTGGGTCTCGGACCGTTTCTTCAACAGGAAATGCCCTCGGATCTTGTCAAGCGCGGCTGTCGTGATGTTCGGTCCGCCATTGAAGTTGAAAAACAGTCCATCCGATTTCCGGTTCTCGGGGACCAGCGCCAATCCGGAGCGGATGGCGTCGCGTGGGTTGCGGATGCGAATGGCGCGTCCATCGATGGAGATGTTTCCCCGGGTTAGCGGATCGATACCAAAGATTGCCCGAGCGATCTCGGTCCGACCGGATCCAATGACGCCGCCGAGCCCATAGACTTCGCCCCGCTTGACGTCAAAACTCACATTCTGCACGCCATTGGCGGTGGCCAAGTTACGTGCGGAAAACAGAACTTCCTCAGTCGTGTTGTTCTGTTTCGGGTAGTGTTCGTCGATATCTTCGCCGACCATCTTCGACACGATTTCATTGACATCCAGTGCCGTACCCTCGGAACAGGACACCACCTTGCCATCCTTCAGAATGGTTGCCGTATCGACGAGCGAGACCACCTCGTCCAACCGGTGAGAAATATATAGGATGGAAACTCCGCGCTCTTTCATCCGGCGGAGTAACTTGTGCAGGGCAACGATTTCCTGTTCTCCAAGCGCGGTGGACGGCTCATCCAAAATCAACAGTGTGGCCTCGATGGAAATCGCCTTGGCGATTTCGACCAGTTGCTGTTCGGCGACGGACAACGTGCCCACGATCCGGTCGGGCGCAATTGAAATATCAAGCGAGCCAAGGACTTCCTCTGCTTCAAGAATCATTCGACGCCAATCGACAAGCGGTCCCTGACGCGGATAGCGGCCCAGGAAGATATTCTCGGCTACGGTCAATGTGGGAACCAAAGAAAACTCCTGAAACACGGTCGCCACACCTTGTTCGCGGGCTTGGATCGGACTGGTCAAGTGCACAACCTCGCCTTGGCGGCGGATTGTGCCGCCGTCCGGCTGATGAACACCTGACAGGATTTTGATCAAAGTAGATTTCCCGCAACCATTTTCGCCCAAGAGCGCGTGAATCTCACCCGCCCGCAACTTGATGGAGATCCCGTCATTTGCCCGCACACCGGGAAAAACCTTGGTAATGCCTTCAAGCTCCCAAAGAAGGGGGTGATGGTTCATGTCAAACTCTCATTCGAAAAAGCAGGGACGGTTTCCCGCCCCTGGTTGAGGTGGGAGGGTATCAGTAGTCTTTCGACGGTTTCGGAAACAGGTCTTCGGGGGATTGCAGGACCACGGCTGCATTGCCCTGATGCACAATCCGCGTAGGCGTGTTCACATATCCACCTTCGATCTCGCCATTGATCAGGTCCAGAACAAAGCAAGCAGCATTGCGCCCCATAATCACGGGAGAGGTGTCGGAAGTCGCGGTCATACCGCCCGCAGCGATGTCTTCGAGAGCGCCCGTATCACCATCATAGCCGAAAATCGAAATGTCATCACGACCCAACGCCTGTGTCGCCAGCACTGCACCAAGCGCCATGTAGTCGTTGGACGCATAGATCACTTCGACCGTTGGATTGGCCTGGATCAGGTCCATCGCGGCGGTGTTGCCCTTCTCGACACTCCAGCCACCGTTGATGCGCGCAACCAACTCCCAACTCGTGCCTTCGATGCCGTCGAGAAATCCACCGGCGCGCTCAGTGGCAAGATAGCTGGGTTCACCGTCCAACACGCCGACCTTGCGCTTGGCGCCGCCTGCCTGGTCAATGGCCCAATCCGCCAGAGCATGGTTCACGGCGCGCTGGTTCACCCCCACGACGCCATGCACCGGTGTCGGGAAGTCGGGAATGTCAGAGTTGATGATGACAACGGCCTTGCCGGCGTCAACGGCCTCTTGCACCAGCGGGGCGAGCGCGCTTTCGTCAAAGCTGATCAGCAGGATGGCGTCAACATCGTCGCGTGCGGTAACGTCTTGCAACATACCCATCTGACCCGCCAGATCGCCACCCGAGTACGGGGACAGCAGAAAACTGTCGACGCCATCCGTTGCATCGGTCACGTTCTTGATGCCTTCACCAAGGGCGACATGATAGTTGAATTCGGTGCCCATCGGGAGATACGCAATGGTGATGCCATCCACGTTGTTCTCGATTGTACTGACGTCTGCCTGAGCGCCGTTTTTCAAAAGAGTGGGCGCGGAGTAGTCACACATGTTGTCAGCCCAAGTCGCGCTTGAGAAAGCGGTAAATGTGGCTGTTGTAAGCAGGGTCTGTTTCAGGTTCATATCGTTCTCCTCCAGTTGAACTCTGTTGTTGGCCGCAGGTGTCTGCGTCAGCGTCGTGTGAAATTCTGTTGCATGTCAGCTTTACTGTAAAGAATTTTCTTCGATATGTAATTCCTGTCGATCAAATTTTATTCGCAAGACTATGGCAAGCCACTAAAATATCTTGAAAACATTTCTCGAACTCCATTCGGCCAAAATCATAGGGATCAATGATATCGTGACGTCTGCCGGGTTCTATCAAGTCACCGAGCCTGAGAATGCGCGCCGACGCACCGAGCGGCGCCAGTTCCGCAAGTCCCGCACAGTTGTCAGAATCCATGGCGAGGATCAGGTCGAATTCGAAGAAGTCGCTTGGGGTGATCTGACGCGCGCGCTGCCCGGTGAGGTCCAGCCCATGACTCTGCGCGACGTCGATAGAACGGGGGTCCGGCTTGCGCCCAACGTTCCAGTCCTTGATCGCTGCGCTGTCCACCTCCCATTCGGAACGGTCCTTGAACACGTCTGCCAACACGGCTTCTGCCAAGGGCGAACGGCAAATATTGCCGCGGCAAATCGCAAGTATCTTGCGCCGTCTAGCCGGCGCCTTGCCTGAAACCATGTATCGCTGGCCAAGCTCCACAAGCGTCCGGCTTTGATCCGGGACATTCGCCTCCAGCCAGGCAACGCCATCCTCCCGGTTCAAAGTGTTGAAGTCGAACAGATCCAGATGGTGACCAAGCATGGCCCCTGCCCCGATGCGATCCGACAGGGCAACTGCCTCTTGCAGCGTCAGGTTGCCCGGAACGCCATTGCCCGCGCGCACTGCGTCCCGCCCGTTCACCGGCAAAAGCGCGATGTCGATAAAAAGGGGTGCCACCGCTTCCACCAACCCATCAAACGGGATCGTGTCTCCGGAATGCCAGAGCGTGACACCACCGCCACGCAACGCGTAACCAAGGAAAAGGGAGTTTCCCTCGGCGTCGCGATCAAGCGTTTCATGCGCCGCAGGGGTGGCAAAAAGCTCGACACCCCCAAGATCAAACCGATCACCATCGTTTACGGAAACCATACGATCCGCAGGCACGCCACGCTCTATCGCCCGCCCCACCTGCGAGGTCGGAACCACCACGCGGGCCATGGGGTTTGCAGCCATAAGGTCCGGGATCGTGCCCGGGTCCATATGGTCCGTGTGGCCGTGCGTACAAAGCAACCAATCAATGTTCTTCAAATCCCTGGCCGCGACAGGGGCCTGTGTCATTCGAATATGCGGGAACTTCTTACCCCTGTATTTTTCAGCAAGTGACTCGGACAGGTAGGCGTCAATGATGATCCGCAAGCCCCCCATCTCAATCAGAAAGCCAGCCTGGCCCAGCCACCAAAGCGCAGACCCTGTTTCGGGTGCCCCCAAACTGTCAGCGGATGGCCATGGCAACTGAGAAACGGTCATTCGCCCAGCACCTTGAGCAGGTTTTGCACCGCGGTAGTGGTTGCGCGAGTCACGCTTTCCTCGGTGAAACCGCCTGCGTGAGGGGTCATAATTACGCGGTCATGAGAGAGCAATTCAGACGCTTCCGGCGGTTCTGCCCGAAACACATCCGTAGCAAGACAGGAGATCTGCCCGTCTTTCAGGCCCCGCAAAACCGCTGGCTCATCGATCAACTCGGCGCGCGCCGTGTTGATCATGACAACGCCGGGCTTCAGGCTTGCCACCACTTGCGGGTCAACTAAGGGCTTGTCAGAAGGCGGGCAATGCAGGCTGATTGCATCCGCGAGCTGAAAGATCTCGTCCAGAGACGCCATGCGAAAACCCTCTGGCGCAAAATCTTTTGGCGGATAGGGATCATATCCCAGCACTTTCATGCCCAAACCAATTGCAATCCGCGCCACGGTCTGCCCAATTGCGCCGCAACCGATGATGCCAAGCGTTCGGCCCTCGGCCTCGATACCTTTGCGTCGCTCCCATTTACCCTGATGCAGCTGCGCGTCCGACCATGGCACATGGCGAAACCCGGCCAACATCAACGTGATCGCAAGCTCCGCAACACCACGCGCATTAGTGCCGGCGGCGCGTTCGACGGCGATGCCAAGCCTTTCAGCAGCGGCAAGATCAATGTTGTCGACCCCAACCCCATTCCTGCTGATCACACGTAATCCATTGGCATGATCCAGGACTCCCGCCGGTATCGGCTCTACGCCAGCAAGCCAGCCGACGCAGCCCGGAACGGATAATAGCAGCGCCTCTTCTGTGGGCGTTTGCCCCGGAGCGGGGAAAACAAGTTCATATCCCTGATCGGTCAACAAAGACAAAGAGGGATGCCCCGCGCCCGAAAGCGAGCGCGGTGTGATTGCAATTTTACCTTTCATGATAGTGCCTTAGCGGCTTATCCCTGCCAGCGAGGGTTGTCGATCAGCGTAGGTTCGCCATCGCGTTCGACAAGTAGCTTGCGAAAGCCCTTGGTCTGGATCGTGCCGTAATCGTGGCCCGCATGACCCGGGAAAGCGAAGAACATCACAAAGTCCTCGCTGTCGGAAATGTTGATCGAACGGTGCGCCCAACGACCGGGGACGTAGACTGCGTCTCCCTTTTTCATTTCACGCCATTCAATCTTGCCTTCAGGTGTTTCCATCATCATTCCGCCTTGGCCTGAGAGGCAGTAATAGACTTCGGCCGTGTCGAGCACCGTGTGGAAATGCCCCTTTGTCATATAATATTCGTCGCCGATCTTGCCGGGGCGAATGCGGGTGGTGCCATAGGCAACGTTGCCGCTGGTTTCCGGCACACCCATATCGAAATACTCATAGACCATCGCATCATCGGCCGCGACAGCGGCGTCAAAGGCGGCCTCATCGGCAAAATAGCCTTTCAGCGTCGACAAAGGCCGGGCAATTGGCGTTGCGGTTTTTGATGCGCCGGTTACGACATCAAAATCGAAAAGGGAGGGTGTCATGTCGTTCATAGTTTTGTCCTTTCAGGAAGTCGCTTCTCTTGCGATCCGGCTCAGCTCATCGAAAGCTGGTCCGTACATGGGGATGTCGATGTCGAAGACTTCGGCGATGACGCGGGTCCAGCCGTGGATGAAATAGACCCAGCCATCGACCACGGTTAGGTTCCTTGCCTGCGATTGCGCATTGGCTTGATCCAGGAAAACGAGATCGCCGCGATAATTGAATTCCCAGATCAATGCGCCTTCGGGGTATTGCACCGCATCGGAAACCGGCGATCCGGGACCGTCTTTGCCAAGCCCTGTCGCGTTGATCACCATGGAGCATTTCGGCAATTCCACCACAGCGGCGTCGGCCTCCTTGGGGGTCGGCGCAAGACGGTATTCAACGGGAATATTGAAGCCGATTTTCCGGTGAACAATGCGCATCTCGTCAAGGCTTGCCTCACGTCGGGCAGTGACGATGATTTTTGCGGGCACATCGCCACCTTCCGCCGCTTTGTTGTGGAGATAGAGCGTAAGGGCGAGTGATGACCCACCCGACCCGAGGATCAGCATCTCACCAGCGGTTTCCTTCCAGTGTCCATCCGCAACAATTGCTTCATAGGCTGCGCCAGCGCTGATAGGATCCTTGGCATGCCCAATCAGGCGGTCGCCGCGCTTCGAAATCGAAGAGATTTCGTGCAGCGTTTGCGCATAGGAATCCAGCTCTTCGAAAGATTCGCGCGACGCCTTCAGCAGGTTGACTTTGTGCGTCGTTACCAGCGCGCCAAGGGACAGTGGGTCAGACTTGATGAAGGACACAGCCCGGCGATAATCGTCTGGGTCAGAATTCGGTGCGAAGTCGATGCCCTTCAGTTCAGCACCCAGCCCAAGATGATCCGCCCAGGCAGGGAAAACCTTCATGATCGACGATTTGGTTGTGGTGACGCCGATGAAGTACATCGTTCGGCGGGTTGCTGCAGTGTAGCTTGTCATTGTCTTTCCTAATCGTTCTCGGCCCAGCCCTTCGAACGCTCCACCGCACGGGTCCAACCCGAATAGAGCTTATCGGCTTTTTCCGGGGTCATCTGAGGATCGAATTGCTTATCGAGCGTGAAGGTTTCCTGGAGATCGTCCCGCGACTCCCAGAAGCCGACCGCAAGCCCCGCGAGAAAGGCCGCGCCGCGGGCGGTTGTGTCCACGATTTTTGGACGCAAGACTGAAACGTTCAGCATGTCGGCCTGGAACTGCATGACAAAGTCATTCATCGCCGCGCCGCCATCGACCTTCAGATCGGCCAGCTTCACGCCAGTATCCTTTTCCATGCACGTGATTACGTCACGGATCTGGTATGCCATGCTTTCCAGTGAGGCGCGGACGATGTGATCGCGATTGGCCCCGCGGGTAATTCCGACGATCGTTCCCCGCGCATATTGATCCCAGTGGGGCGCAGAAAGACCCGTGAAGGCCGGCACGACATAGACACCGTTTGTGTCGCTGACGTTCCGCGCGGATACTTCGCTCTCAGCGGCATTGTGAAGGATTTGCAGCTCATCCCGAAGCCATTGGACGACCGAGCCGACGGTAAATAGAAGACCTTCGACGGCGTATTGGGTCTTCCCCCCGACACGACAAGCAACCGTGGTCAGCAAGCCGTTATCGGAATACTTGACCTCGTCGCCGACGTTCATCATCAGCGATCCACCCGTGCCATAGGTTGCCTTGACCATGCCGGGCTCGAAACAGGCCTGACCGAATAGTGCGCCCTGTTGATCCCCAATGGCCGAAGCAACCGGAATCTCGGCCCCTTCAAAAACGTTTGGATGTGTAATGCCGTAGACCTCGGAGCTGTCCTTGATCTCGGGGAGAATGGCGCGCGGCACGCGCAATTCGCGCATTAGTTCCTCGTCCCATTCGCATGTTCGGATATCCATCAACTGGGTCCGCGAGGCGTTCGATACATCCGTGACATGCACGCCGCCAGTCAGTTTCCAGATCAGCCAGCTGTCAATTGTTCCCGCCGCCAGTTCGCCGCGATCCGCGCGCTCCCGCGCACCTTCAACATTGTCGAGTATCCAGGCAATCTTGGTTCCAGAGAAATAGGCATCGACCACAAGCCCGGTCTTTTCGCGGACCATGCCTTCCAGCCCACGCGACTTCAGCGCATCACAGACGTCCGCCGTGCGCCTGTCCTGCCAAACCAAAGCGTTGTGAATCGGCCTGCTGGTCTTGCGATCCCAGATAACCACCGTTTCGCGCTGGTTGGTGATCCCGATGGAGGCGATGTCCTTGGGTTTGGCCTTGGCCGACTTCATGGCTTCTTGAATGACGGCCAGTTGTGTGGTCCAGATTTCGAGTGGATCGTGTTCGACCCATCCGGGTTGAGGATAAATCTGGCGAAACTCCTGTTGTCCGATCGCCGCGATTTCACCCTTCTTGTCAAAAAGAATGGCCCGCGCGCTGGATGTCCCCTCATCGAGCGCAAGCACAAATTTCTTGTCCGTCATTTCATCCTCCCTCTTCTGTCTTGTCAGCTGTTCGGCTTGAACAGGATCTTGTGGTAGGGCCCAAAGCTGCGATCTTTCAGCTTGCGAAAGATTTCAGGCGCCTCGTCCAGCCCGGCCCGGTGTGTGATCAAGGATTCGACCTCCAGTCGCCCTGCTTCCAACAGGCCCATGATGTCGAACCATTCCTTTCCTGGGAACGGGACGGAATAAGAATTCCAAGATCCGATAACCTCGACCTCCTCGCGAACGATCTTGTCGAATGCAGCTTTGGAAAATGTTACGTCCCCATAGGCCGTTCCGTACAGCACGACTTTGCCTTGCTTGGCGCAGGCAAGGATCGAAAGATCCCGGCCTGCATCGTTCCCCGCCGCCTCCAGCGCCAGCGCGACGCCGCGCCCCTTGGTTGCCTCCTTGATGGCGGCAAGGGCATCGATTTTGGTCGGATTAATGCAGATGTCGGCTCCAACCTGTCGTGCCAACTCCAGCTTGTCCTCGTCCACGTCGACGGCAATCAGAGGCTGCGCCCCCGACAGTTTGGCGAATTGCAACGCAAAGTAGCCAAGCGCACCACAGCCGACGACAACTACGGCATCGCCCAGGCTTAGATCCACCTTGTGAATTCCGTGCAGGATGATGGCAGCGGGCTCGATTGTCGCCGCGACTTCGAGGCTGACGTTGTCCGGCACCTTGAGCACGTTCTGCGCTGGTGCCTTGAGATATTGTGCGAAGGCGCCATCCGTGCGGGACCCGAGGAAATTGTAGTCCTCACACAGTGAATAGTTGCCTCGCGCGCAGTCATCACATTTTCCACAGGGCATCAATGGCGCAACAGCCACCTTGTCGCCTTGCTGCAAATGCGCGAACTGACCGCCAACCTTCTCGACGGTGCCGGCGAATTCGTGCCCCGGAATTGTCGGGAAATTATATGTCCCCGTCACCATGACGCGACCGATATCAGAGCCGCAGATGCCACAGGCGGCCACCTTGATCAGAACTTCGTCGGGCTCGAGATTGTCAGGAACCGGAACATCTTCGACCCGCAGGTCGCCGGGGGCGTGCAGAACTGCAGCTTTCATTGCAACTTAGCCTCTTGAGGTAAAATGAGAGTTTTCATGCCCTTGCCGGTCAGCGCATGATCGAAACCCGCGACAGCTTCATCCATCCCGAACCGGTGGGAGATGACGGATTTCACGTCAATCTGGCCGCTCTCGACCAGTTTCATCGACCGTGCGTAGTCTTCGATGCTGGACCCGGTGCTGCCTAATAGGGTCAAGCCCCAGTAATGCACCTTGTTGGTGTCAAGCTCGACAGTGCTGCCCTTGGTCAGGCCAGAGAAGAAGTTCATTCGACCGTAGCGAGCAAGCAGACCCAGGGCGAGCCCCTGAAGTTCTGGCGCTGGCGCGCAGGTCAGTGCAACATCGACACCATGGCCGCCGGTCAGGCGCATGACCTCGTCATGGACGTCAACCTCGGCAGAGTTCACAGTGTCTGTTGCCCCCTGCCCCGCGATTTCTTGAAGCCTGCTTTCCCTGCGGCCGACAACAATCACTTGCCGCGCCCCATAGGACCGCGCCAACTGGAGGAACAAGGCCGCGATCGGACCGGTGCCAAGGATCAAGACGCGATCTTCGGGAGTGACCGACAGATCCTTCCAGGCGTTGAAGCAGCATGACAATGGCTCAATCAGCGCTGCGCCTTCGTAATCGAGACTATTCGGGATTTCGAAGAGGTTGCCACCGTATAGCGCCGCCGGGGTCACAACCATATACTGCTGAAAACCGCCATCAATGTTGATGCCGAATGCGTCGTAATTCGGGCACATGTTGTTGAGTCCGCGCCGACACATATCACAGTGGCCGCAGCCGATATTCGGGACCACAGAAACCCTCTGGCCGACCTCCCAGTGAGCGACATGATCGCCCACTGCAACGATGTCGCCGGCCAACTCATGGCCAAGGACGCGGCTCTCATCGGGGTCAACTCGGAAATGGCCGCCACGGATGATTTTTAGGTCCGTTCCGCAGATCGAAGCGGCATGCACCTTGACCAGCACCTCTTCGTGGCTGATCTCGGGCATGGCACGCTCGTCCAGCGTGACCGTCCCAACCCCTTTGAAAACCGCCGCCTTCATGGGATCAGACCTCCATCCCGTAGCGGTGCACCTTGTGGGTCGGATAGAGCGAGATCGTCGGGATCGTTACGTCCGGCGTGCGTGTCGCAACATAAAGGGCCAGCCAACCGACGTTCTCGACGTCGATACAAGACGCGTGGATGCCTTCCTTCAGTTCCTTTTCATCAAGCCAGCCGTCGGTATAGGCCTTCAGATCACCGTCATAGAGTCCCTTGTCAATGATCTCGGTCATCGGCGTCTTGACGTGGCTCGGGTTGAGGACTGTAACGCCAATGCCTTTCTTTTCGCCATCAAGCAGGATGTTCTTGGAAAAGCCGAGCATGCCGTGCTTGGACGCGCGATAGGGGCTGTGACCGGGGCCGGAAGCAACGCGGGTAGAGGAAGAGCCCATGTTGATTATGCGTCCGCCGCCTTGCGGCTCCATGTAGATGAAGGCTTCGCGGCAGCAGAGAAAGACCGCCGTGAGGTTCGGCCCGATGGTCTTGTTCCATTCTTCAAGGGTGACCTCGTTCAGGGGCGGAGCAAGACTGTCGCGGCCAGCCGAGTTGACCACCACGTCGATCTTGCCCCACGCATCATGAACCTGCTTGAAAAAAGCGCGCACGGTGTCTTCTTCGGTCACATCGGCATAGATTGGCAGCACCTCACCGCCATCGGCCTCGATTTCCTTGGCAATACGCTCGAGGCGCTCCTTGTCAAAGTCAATCATTGCGACCTTGCAGCCCGCATCCGCGTAGACACGCGCCACTTCTTCTCCGATACCGGAGGCTGCGCCGGTGATTATGCTGACCTTGCCCTCAAGGGTCATGGGCGCGCGTTTACTGCTTCCATTTGTCGACATGGTACTTCCTTTTCGCAAAGACGTTGTATTCAGTTAGGCGGCGCGGGCCGCTTCCACGGCCGCTGCGGTAAGCTTGGATATTTCGTCGAATTTACCGGCGGCGATCAGCTTGGGGTCGACCATCCACGAGCCGCCACAGGCGAGAACCGATGGTAGCGACAGGTAGTTTCCAAGATTTCCAAGGCCGATTCCGCCCGTGGGAATGAACCGCATTTGCCTGTAGGGACCTGATAGCGCCTTGAGGAACGCGACACCGCCCGTCTGTTCGGCGGGGAAAAACTTAACCGCATCCAACCCGTCGGCCATTGCCGCTTCGACGCCTGTCGGATTGTTGACACCGGGAACAATCGGCAAACCCGCAGCGCGGGCCGCGGCGACCACCTTCGGGTTGTACCCCGGAGTAACGAGGAATTGGGCCCCCGCGTCCAAGGCAGCTTGCACTTGCGCCTCTGTCAGCACGGTGCCGGCGCCAATCAGCATGTCGGGCACCTCTGCCGCGATCGCCGATAGCGACTCCGCCGCCGCGTCAGACCGAAAGGTAACCTCGGCCACTGCCAAGCCACCAGCGAGCAGAGCTTTAGCGAGTGGTACGGCATCTTCCGCACGCTCCAGCACAACGACAGGCAGGAGGCGGGCTTGGGCGATTTTTTCAAGAGCAGTATCAGTCATGGGTCCCCGAATCAAATTTCATTCCATGCTAAACATTATGAAAGGTATTTTCTTGCTTTGCAAGTGGTGTGAAATAAAACATTTTTATACCACCGACCGGATCATACCGCCGTCGACCTTCAGCGCTGCACCATTAACCGCCGAGGCGCGATTGCTGGCAATAAAGCAGACGAAATCGGCAACTTCTTCGGGCCGTGAGAGCCGCTGGATCAAAGAGGTCGGCCTGTTTTCACGCATGAATTTAGCATGCGCTTCGTCACGGCTCAGCTCCGGGAACACGGCTGCGATAAAGTCGCCGACACCTTGCGTGTTCACGGGACCTGGCAGCACCGCGTTGACGGTTACTTCGGTACCTTTGGTCAGCTCGGCAAGGTTCCGAGACACCGATATTTGCATGGTTTTCGTCGCAGAGTAGTGCGCCATCTCAGGAGCGGGATTGAGGCCACTCTCACTTGAGACAAAAATCACCCGACCCTGGTTGTTCTTAAGCATCCCCTTGAGAAAATGGCGAGAAAGCCTGACGCCACTCATGACATTCACGTCGATAAGGCGCTGCCAATGGTCATCCGTTGTGTCGAAAAAATCGATTGGCTCGTAGACGCCGAGATTGTTCACCAGGATATCTACAGAGCCAGAAGGAAGCTGCCGGCACGCCGCTTCGCAGCCTTCAGCCGAGCCGAGGTCAGCGACCAGCCCCTCAAGACTCGCATCCGGCACTAGCGCCGCGATTCGCGCTTGGGCCGCCTTGACGCTTTCGGCGCCACGGCCGTTAACGATTACAGTTGCGCCTTCACGCGCAAGAGAGGTTGCGATCGCCTCCCCAATTCCACCAGAGGAGGCACTCACCAGCGCCCTTTTGTTTGTAAGCCCGAAATCCATCGTCTCTCCCCGTATCTTCATAGTTGCTCGAGTGCTGTCTGGAAATTAATTCGATATGACTTGACATGCAAGAAAATTCTTTCTGTAATAGATGGAATGTTGGAATCTTGTCTTCATGGAGGAGCGCGCATCGTGTCCGAGTTGCGAATCGAACGAATTTCGAAAGTGTTTTCGCCCGGAATCTCGGCGCTGAGTGACGTCAGCTTTGACGTCGAGGACAGAGAGTTCGTTTTTCTCCTTGGTCCGTCTGGCGCAGGAAAAACCACCGCTCTGCGCTTGATTGCAGGACTCGACCAGCCAAGCTCCGGGCAAATCCGCATAGGCGGCGCCCCTGCGGCTGGCCTCTCCCCGCGCGAGCGAGATCTGGCGATGGTCTACGACAAACACTCGATGTATCCGCATCTGACCGTGTTTGAGAATATGGCCTACCCCCTGCGGCTTCGCGGCGTCGCCGACGACGTCATGCGCAAGAAAATTGGCGATACGGCGGACATTCTCGACATTTCGGCCTTGCTGGACCGTCGTCCGCGCGAACTGTCCGGCGGTCAACAGCAGCGCGTCGCTATCGGTCGGGCGCTTGTCCGCGACGCCAACGCCTATCTGATGGATGAACCGATCAGCGCGCTCGACGCCAAGCTACGCGCCCACATGCGCGTCGAGTTCAAGCGCCTGCAACGCGAATTATCGGCAACTATTCTTTATGTGAGTCACGATCAGCTAGAAGCCATGACCATGGGCGACCGCATTGTGGTGATGGACAAGGGCGTGGTGCAGCAGATCGGAACGCCGCGCGAGATCTTTGATCGCCCAGTCAATCTATTCGTGGCCACTTTTGTCGGAGAGCCGTCTATGAACACCCTGCCCTGCCAGTTGCGGCAGGACGGCGGCCGTTGGGTGGTCCAAGGCGGACAGTTCCGGGTGGAGGTTTCCGAGACCTGGATCAACCGTCACAACCTTGCACGCCATGCCGGAAAACCTGTGGTGTTGGGCATCCGCCCCCATCGCTTTGCGCTTGCGGGTTCCGAGGAGGCCGGCCAACCCAATGTCGAAACCGGTCGGATCTATGCAGTGGAAACGCTTGGATCAGAAACGGTCTACGACGTTGAAATCAACGATCAAGTTCTGCGCATTTGGTCGCGGGACGCGTCAGGACAAAGGCTCCGCGGGCAGATCGGCGCGCCAATCCATTTTCGTGTCGATCCGGATGGTCTCTACCTCTTCGACCGCGAAACCGGGCTGGCCCTGGCTCACGCGACAACAGATTTCGAAAAGGCAGCCTGATTGCCCTGAACACCGGCGCTTTGCGCCACCCGTCTAACGGAGGAGGAGGACACAAATGACCACCAAACTTAACAGAAGGCAGTTCACGACACTGCTTGGCAGCTCTGCGCTCTGCGCACCTGGTATCGTCCGGGCGCAATCGGCCCAGATGCGACAGTTCGAGGGTACGACCCTCAATATGCTGGCCGTTCAGTTTGCGCATCACGATGCGCTCTGGTCGCAGGCTGCCGAGTTCGAGGAATTGACCGGCATCAAATTGAATATCGAGTTTGCCCCCTTCGAGAACGCCCGCGAGCGTACGCTGCTCGACATGTCCTCGCGGTCCGGTCGATACGACGTCTTTACCGTCGACATCATGTGGCTGGCCGAATATGCGGCGGCGGGCTACCTTGAGCCGATCTCGCAATATCTCGGCAATTCTGATCTAACGGCCGAAGACTACGACGTGAACGACTTCGTCGCTCGGGTCTATTCTGGCACCGGCGTCTATAGCGACAGGATGTACAGCGTTCCATACGACTGTGGAACTGTCGGAAACATGTTCCGCGCCGACCTGATGGAAGAAGCGGGGATCTCTGTGCCGAACCGCTTCGACGGGTCCTTTACTGCCAATGCCATGCGGGAAATCTGCGGCACTCTGATGGAGAATAATCAAGGGCTGGTCGGCTACGTCACCGGCCCGCAGCGTTGGTTCTGGGGCTGGATGTTCACGCCGTATCTTTATGCTTGGCAGGATCAGGCAAACGTCGGAAACGAATTTGTCAATGCGGATTGGGAAGTTACAATAAATAGCGAGAACAACCTGGCCGCTCTCGAATACTATCTGGGACTGCGTGACTTCACACCATCCGATGACCTGAATTACGGATATGGCGAACAGCTTGCTGTTTACCAACAGGGCAACGCAGCCGGCTCGATCACCTATTCCGGGTTCATAGGCGCCCATTACGAAGACCCTTCGTTGCCCGTGGCCGGGCGGAATGTCGCGTTGCACACGCCGGTCGGGCCATCGGGCCGTACCGACCCGTTCTTTGGGTCCTGGGGCTTGGCGATGTCCGTGGATTCCCGTCAGAAGGAAGCGGCCTGGTTCTTTATTCAGTGGATCACTCACAAGGAACGCCTTGCCAAGGGAGCCATTGGCGGCGGAACTGCGGTACGCCATTCGACCTATCGCAACCCCGATTTCCAGTCGGTCGCACCATGGCATGCCGAGATGTACGACTACATGACCAAAACGGCGAACCCGGACGAGCGCATTCGCGTTCCCGAATGGGCAGAGATTTCCGAAGTCATGGGGCTGTACGGAAACCGGGCCTGGGGCGGTGAGATCACAGCCGAACAGGCTTTGGAGGGAATGGAGCGGGACATGAAAGCCGCCTTCCGCCGTGGCGGCTATTACCGCGATGGCGCGAACAAGCCGCCGCAACTGTGGCGTGATCTCAGCTACTACGACCGCGCTCCCGCAGACTGGGAGTAAACCCAGTCTATCGCGCTGCCCGCAATCTCGCTCCCATTCGGGCAGCGCGCCTTTGCCAGACGCCTTGGAGGCACTCCATGAACGACGCCACGAACCAAATCAAAAACGGTTCAAGAATTTCGCGGACCCAAAGAAGGCCCCGCACACAAGTAAGCATACAGAACCGAAACTGGTTCCCCTGGCTTCTGATGAGCCCAACGCTAACCATCTTGCTGGTCGTCGGTATCTTCCCATTTGCCTATTCCATCTGGTTGGCCTCGACCAATATCATCCTGTCCCGCCCCCAGCTTGAAACCTTCTTTCTGGGGTTGGAAAACTATCAGGACCTGATGCAGGATCCCGCGTTCTTCAACGCGTTGCGCATCACGCTAGTCTATACCATATCGGTGGTGTTCATCGAGTTCTGGGCGGGGCTCGGCCTGGCTCTGCTCTTCAAGCGCAATATCCGCGGCAAGGCGGTCTATCGGCTACTGTTGCTGCTTCCCATGATCATTCCGCCGCTGGTTGTGGGTCTGATCTGGCGCTACATGCTGTTTCCGAATTCGGGGCTGATTTCATATTACGCCAACGAGTTCGCTGCCCTTCTTAATGTGTCGCCACCCTCGTTTCTCTCGGCGCCTGGTTCGGCACTGCGAACGCTGATTTTCATCGACGTCTGGCAGTGGACCGCTTTCATGTTTCTGATCCTGTCGGCCGGCCTCGCGGCGATCCCGCCCGAACCCTATGAGGCGGCTGAGATCGATGGTGCCTCATCGTGGCGGGTCTTCTGGACGATCACCCTGCCGATGCTGCGACCCGCCGTTCTGATCGCCCTTGTTATTCGAACCATGGACGCGTTCCGAACTTATGACCAAATCGCGGTGCTAACCTCCGGTGGCCCCGGCAGTTCGACGGAAACACTAAATATCTGGCTGACCAATCTGGGCTTTCGCTTCTTCAACGTGTCGAAAGCGGCGGCGCTGTCGCTGATCATCTTCGTAATCATCCTCGTGCTGAGTTTCGTGTTCGTCAAAGTTCTCAGCCGGACCAGTATCGACGACAAGGAGTGACTGGATCGATGCAAAAGGATTTCTCGTCCATTATCTCGCCCGATGCGCCGGAAGAAGAACGTAACTGGTGGGTCCATGCCATCCTGGGGCTGGCCTCTGCCATCGCAAGCCTGCCAGTCATCTGGATAGTGCTGACCGCGTTCATGCCGAGTGACGTCGCCCAGAGCATGCCGCCAAGAGTGCTGTTTTGGCCAACATTGGATGCATTTCACGAACTGATTGTGGAACGCGACATGCTTTATTTCATGATGAATTCTGCAATTGTCGCGATAGTTTCCACCGTGTTGTCTGTTGTCCTTGGGATGTTCTGTGCCTATGCGCTGGCGCGTTACGATTTCGCCGGGAAGGACGACGTCGCCTTCTGGATCCTGACGAACCGTATGATGCCGGCGGTGGCAATCGTCCTGCCAATGTTCCTGATCTTTCAGACGGTAAACCTTCTGGATACACGGATCGGTCTCATCATTCTGTACACCGCGATGCAGTTGCCGTTCGTGGTCTGGATGCTGAAAGGTTACTTCGAAGAAGTCCCTCGCCAGTTGGAAGAAATCGCTTTGGTTGATGGGGATACCTGGTTTGGTGCATTTCGGCGTGTCGTCCTGCCGATGATGGCCCCGGCCATCACTGCAACCGCTATCTTTGTCCTGATTCTCAGCTGGAACGAGTATGCCTTTGCCTTCTTCCTCACCGGCAGCCAAGCAAAGACCCTGCCCCCCGCAGTCGTGACCTTTGCGGTGAATGCCGAAGTGAGCTGGGACGTTCTAGGCGCGGCCTGTCTGATTATCACGGCTCCGATCATGATCTTCGTTATTGCGGTACAGAAACGCTTTATCAGCGGTCTGTCGATGGGAATGGTGCGCTAAGATGGCTGATATTCAAGTAAATAACCTGCGACGCACCTTCGGAACCTTCGTGGCAGTCGAAAACATCGACTTCCACATCCAAGACGGCGAGTTCGTCTTTTTCCTTGGACCCTCGGGCTGTGGCAAAACAACGACCCTGCGTATGATCGCAGGCCTGCTGATGCCGAGCTCTGGCAGAATAGATATCGGTGGGCGCAATGTCACCTATCTCAAGCCGAGGGACCGCAATGTCGGAATGGTGTTCCAGTCAAACGTTCTCTACCACCACCTTTCGGTCTACGAGAACCTAGCCTACCCGTTGAAGGTTCGCGGCATGGCGCGGGCGCAGGTCCGTGCCAAGGTGCAGGAAGTCGCGGAGCTTCTGCAAATTCAAGAGGTGCTCAAACGGTCAACAGAACGACTTTCGGCAGGTCAGGCCCAGAGAGTGGCCATTGGGCGCATGCTTGTTCGGGATGCAGACGTCTTCCTGATGGACGAACCGATCAGCCACCTTGATGCCAAGCTGCGCGCGCATATGCGGGTAGAGCTGCGCCATCTTCAGAAAGAGCTGAACCGAACGACAGTCTTCGTCAGCCACGACCAGCTCGAAGCCATGTCGATGGCCGACCGGATTGCAGTTATCAACGAGGGCCAGGTCCTGCAATTTGCCCCGCCGCAGGAAATCTTCGACCGCCCCGCGACTGAATTCGTCGCGGGATTTGTCGGCGAGCCGCACATGAACATCATTGACGTGGACCTGAACGGAACGGAAGTGACAGGAGACGGTTTCGCTATCTCAGTCGATGCCGACTGGCTTTCCCGAAACCGCATCAGCCAGGGACGATGGCGGCTGGGCGTTCGCCCGGAACACGTCTCTATCCATGACGTTCCCGCGCAGGGCCGTTTCCCGGCCAAGCTGTTTGCGGTCGAGACGATGGGGGCCGAGAACCTCTTCTCCTTCAAGATCGGCGCGCGGGATTTCAAAGTGCGTGCGACCACCCAGGATAGCGACTGGTATGTCGATGCGGTGGATAAGGTTCTCTACCTTCAGGCCGCACCCCAGCGCGTTTATCTCTTTGATCCATCCAACGGTAAGACCCTCGCGCAGGCATCCGCAACTGAAGACAAGGAAGGATTGTTATGACCAGCTCCCGTTCCTGGATCGTCCTTGGACTCATCATGATGGCATTGACAAGCAGCTGCACCGCAATGGCCGGCGACTTTGAACACTGGCCGGCGACCGTCCCGGCGCTGGCGGTCATGCTGGTCGGAAAAGTCTTGAACAGCCGCTTTCAACTGGTGAAGTGGCCGATGGAGTTCATAATGTTGTCAGCGGTCACATTGATCCTGTTCAACCTTATCCATCTCTATTTCAAACCTTTCTGATGTCCCTGCAGTTCCACGATAGCCACATCGTTGCGCTTGATCTTGGTACCGGAAGTGCCCGCGCGGCATTGGTGGATGCGTCAGGCCAGATAACCGGGATCGTGAGTCGGCCGCTCACGACCCGCTACCCAAAGCATGGGTGGGTCGAACAGGCGCCTGCGGATTGGTGGGCAGCCATGTCGGACGCAATCCGAGAGCTGATCTCAAGCCATCCGGATTGTGTGATCGACGCAATTTGTGGGTGTGGTCACATGCACGCGCCCGTCCTGATCGATAAGTCAGGTCATACCACCAGACCGACGGCGATGCTTTGGAATGACAAGCGGGCAACCAAACTGGCAGCGGCGCTGAATGACAGGATCAGATCAGAGAGCCGAGAGGCCCAATTTGCCAATCCAGCAACCCCGGCATGGCCGGGTGTTAAACTGGCTTGGCTGGCGGCCTATGATCCCTTCGCGCTGAACGGAGTGACTTCGCTTCTGATGCCCAAGGATTACATAAACTACCGGCTTTGCGGTGAAATCGCCTTCGACTGGACAGAGGCGGGCTCAAGCTTCCTGATGGACCCCACCACCCGACAGTGGTCTCCCAGGCACGCGACAATGCTGGGTGTGGATGCCGGAATACTACCCCCGCTCGTCGCCCCTTGGGCGCGGATCGGCTCCGTCCAGGCCAGTGTTGCCGGCGCCACAGGCCTTCCTAAGGGCCTGCCCGTGTTTGCGGGCGCCGGTGACTACCCCTGTGCGGTTGCCGGCTCAGGGGCGACTGCTTGCGGCGCAGCAAGTGACATTACCGGCACGTCCTATCTTCTGACCACGATTGGAGAATCCCCGCTCTTGGATCCCAATGTGATGAATGTCATGACCGTCGATGGCAAATGGGGCGCGTTCGCTGTCGTAGATGCGGCCGGGGATGCAATCCGCTGGGCGCGCAGCTTGGTATGTGACGAAACGACAAGCTTTGAGACACTCAGCGGCATGGCGCAGGACATTTCGCCAGGGGCGGACGGGTTAATCTTCCTGCCCTATCTGACCGGGGAAAGGCTGGGCCACGGGGCGGCCTCACGTGCGGCATTTTTGGGTTTGAGCTCCCGGCATGGACCCGCGCATGTGGTTCGCGCGGTCATGGAAGGTGTCGCGCTTGCCATGCGGCACGCAAGCAATCCGATATGGGCGCAACGAACCCTGAACGGACCTGTCATTGCCGCGGCGGGCGGGCGGCGGTCCGGTCTTTGGATGCAGATCAAGGCCAGCGTGTTCGACCTGCCGATTCAACCGGCGGCAGAAGCCGAATCTGGTCTCGTCGGCTGCGCCGCCATTGCGCGGACGGGTCTGGGCCATTACGAGACCGTTGCCGAGGCGGTTGCCGCCATGACGGGTGTCACAGAGGAGATTTATCCTGACCCTGAAATGCACAGAGTATACAACGACCTTTTTCCGATTTTCGAGACAGCAAAGACGGCGCTGCGACCGATAAATCAATACTTGTCTGATCGCGACACGCAAGATGACTGAATTGGATAGGATACACAAACATATGGAAATTGGCGCAATCCTCTGGGACATGGATGGCACGCTGGTTGACAGCGAACCTCTGCACGAATCCGCGTTACGCGCGGCTATGCGCAAAGCCGGTATCAAACCGCCGGATGAACTGCATAGCAAGGTGCTTGGCATGTCGGCAGATGCAGTCTTTGCATGGCTCAGAGAGGATCACGGTTTGTCCTTGGATTTTTCGGACTGGATCAAACTGAAATACGCGCATTACCTCGCGAATGTCGCGGAAGTTCGTGCCATTCCTGAGGCGCTTGAGATCTGGGCGATGGCGGAACATCGCGGTCTTCAGCAGGCTGTCGTTTCAAACTCAGATCGCCTTATCGTCGACGCAAACCTGCGCCAGACGAACCTTGCCCGGGCAGAGTTCAAGAGTGTCAGCCGAAATGATGTGCGCCGTGGTAAACCGGACCCTGAGCCATACCTCCGTGCAGCTTGGCTGCTCGATGTCCCGCCAGCCGCCTGTATCGTGATTGAGGATAGTCCTACTGGTGCCTTGGCGGGGGCAGCGGCCGGGATGCAAACCTTTTTGCTTGATGTAACCGGGCGGATTGTGCTGGACAGGGTGAATACCATTCGGAACTATTCTGAAATCCCTTTCGGCTCGGGCTTTTGATTATGGGTTGCTGTGGCAATCGGCAGATCGTGACATATGAATTTAGCTCAGGATGTCGATAACGGGCACGCCCCAGTCAAGTGTTTTTAGGCCGTGCTGACAAAAGGACTTCTCACTGCCGCCTGATCGTGATTCGAGCTGATATCTGCGATGGAGACCAGCTTGGCGCGAACTCTGATGTCGGATGAGGAATGGACGTTCTCTAAACGGTTTGTCCTGGCCGTCCGTGCGCCGAACGGGCGCAAACCGACCAGTCATCGCCATGTTCTTGATGGGATTTTCTGGATCGCTCGCACCGGCGCTCCATGGCAGGACCTGCCTGAGCCGAACGTCCTGTTGGCCGACAGGGGCTATGATGCTGACAGATTTCGGAAAAACGGCGGCGCGGGATGTGCTGACCCAGATACCGATGCGCAAGTCTCGCAAGAAGCGCGTCGGCGTGGATCATTCGCTATATTCGTTGCGAAACATGTTTGAACGCTGCTTCAAAACAAGTTGAAAAAGCTCGCCGGGTCGCAACCCGCTACGACAAAACCGCCGAGAGTTTCCTCGGCTTCATAGACAGAACGTCCATCCGCCTCTGGCTGCGCTTTTTGTCAATATGACCTGGCGTCGCTCCAGCCGATCTTCCAATCACCGATAATTTTGTTTGCGTCTTTGAGTGCACTGCTCCCCAACCCTGGACCGCCGGAGGTTGATTGTTCCAAGCCATTCCAGAAACGCCCCGAGCCGCCGCAATCCCGAAACGCGCGTCAGGTATAGTGCGGAGATATCCAGCGGTTCCGCATCAAGCTGCCCGGGGAATAGTTCGACCAAACGGCCCGCGCGGATATCGTCCGCGATCATGAAGTCAGAGAATCGTGCGACACCCAAGCCGCCCAGGACCAGTTGACGCACTGCCTCGCCGTTGTTTGCTGTCACCGAACCCGGAATTTCCAGCGGGTCGGTCATGCCGATGAAGCGTAACGTGTTGATATGGTCCGGCGCCGCAAAGCGCACCTGCTCAAGGCGCGCAAGGTCGGCCAATGATTCTGGCCAGCCATTGCGGTCGAGGTAGTCCGGCGCGGCAACGAGCTTCCACGCGGTACGCCCCATCGGGCGATGCAACATCTGGCTATCTCCCAGGCGGCCCAGACGAATGGCGACATCCGCATGACTGCCGATCAGGTCAACCAGCGTATCCGTCATATCAATCGACAGCTGAATACCCGGGTATGTCGCATGAAATTCGGCAAGATGCGGGGCGAGAACATGCAGGACGTAAGGAACCGGTGCGTTGACCCGCAGTGGCCCGGCGGGGGCCTGTCCGCTGGTTGCGATCTCTTGCAGGGTTTCACTGCGGTCCAGAATTTCGCGTGCCTCGGCCAGAACGGCGGCGCCTTCGGGGGTGATCTCGATGGATCGCGTGGTGCGGCGCAGCAATGTGACTTTCAACTGTTCTTCCAGCCGCGTGACCGACCGGCTGAGCGTCGAGGCCGACACGCCACGTCGCCGTGCAGATTCAGCAAAGCCGCCATCATCGACGATCCCGACAAAGGCGGCCAAATCCCCCATGCGCAGCAATTCGTGCAGTTTCTGCAATGATCCATTCCAAACTTGTCCGTTCTCGCAATAGATAACGGCAGGCATATACGGCGTCGACATCAAATTTATTGGAGAAACCCGATGCCACTTGCCCTTTGGG
>NZ_JAUOSD010000038.1:0-25782 GCF_030548265.1 Marinovum sp. 2_MG-2023
CCCCGCGGCGGCCCGGCCCCCCGCCTCATTTAAGTCCCAACACCGGGGGGGGGGGGGCCGGCCCCCCCCCCCCCCGCTTCTACCAATAGGAAAGCCAAAGATGAACACTGTCCGCCTGTCCCCTTCCGACAATGTCGTCACCGCCATCACCCCGCTTGAAATCGGCACCGAAGGCGCGACACAACTGATCCCGCGCGGCCATAAGATGGCCACCGATGACATCGCCAAGGGCACGCCGGTGACAAAATACGCCCAGATCATTGGCTATGCCGCCGACGACATCGCCAAAGGCGCCCATGTCCACACCCACAATCTCGAATTCCGCAATGTCGATGCGGAATACGAGTTTTCCACCAACCTGCGCCCTGTCGAACCGGCCACCCGGATCGACACGTTTCAGGGATTTCGCCGCAGCACAGGCCGGGTCGGCACACGAAACTTCATTGCCGTTCTGACCTCGGTCAATTGTTCCGCCACCGCCGCGCGGCTGATCGCCCAGCATTTCACCGATGAAAAACTGGCCGCCTATCCCAATGTCGATGGTGTGGTTGCCTTTGTGCATGGCACCGGCTGCGCCATGGGCGGGGACGGCACCGGATTCGAGGCGCTGCAACGCGTGCTTTGGGGCTATGCCCGCAACCCCAATATCGGCGGCGTGCTGATGGCCGGCCTTGGCTGCGAAATGATGCAGATCGACTGGCTGATCGAATCCTACGGCCTGACGCCGGGACCGTTTTTCCAGACGATGAACATTCAGGACGTCGGCGGGCTGCGCAAGACCGTCGATCTCGGGATCAAGAAGATCGAAACCATGTTGCCATTGGTCAATCAGGCCGAGCGCGAGGAATGCCCGGCATCAGAGCTGATGGTCGCGCTGCAATGCGGCGGCTCCGACGCCTGGTCGGGCATCACCGCCAATCCGGCGGTTGGCTATGCCTGTGATCTTCTGGTGGCGCAGGGCGGCACCGGCGTTCTGGCGGAAACCCCGGAAATCTATGGCGCGGAACACCTGATGACGGCCCGCGCCGCAACGCGCGAGATTGGCGACAAGCTGATCGGTCTGATCGATTGGTGGGAAGACTACGCCGAACGCAACAAGGGCAGCATGGACAACAACCCCAGCCCCGGCAACAAAAAGGGCGGATTGACCACCATTCTGGAAAAATCGCTTGGCGCCGCCGCCAAGGGCGGCACCACGCCGTTGATGGGCGTCTATAAATACGCCGAGCCGGTGACGGCCAAGGGCTTCACCTTCATGGACAGCCCCGGCTATGACCCCGCCAGCGTGACCGGCCAGATCGCCAGCGGCTGCAATCTTGTCTGTTTCACCACCGGGCGCGGTTCTGCCTTTGGCGCGAAACCCTCGCCATCCATGAAGGTCGCAACCAACACCGAAATGTTCAACCGCATGCGCGAAGACATGGATGTCAACGCCGGCCGGGTTCTGACCGAAGGCACCAGTGTCGAAGAGGTCGGTCGCGAAATCTATGAGATGTGGCTGCGCATGGCCTCGGGCGAGAAAACCAAATCCGAAGCCCAGGGTCTGGGCGACTATGAATTTGTCCCATGGCAGATCGGCGCGGTGATGTGATGCAGCGCGCCCCAACCCCTGTCCCTACCCTTACCCCCGGCCCCGGCCCTGCCCCTGCCGCCCAAAACCCTCTCGGGTCTTTGCAAATTCCATCGGGGGGATGCCCGTGACGCAATTGCCGCTTTGCGTGATTGGCGCCGGCTCTATCGGCCAGCGCCATATCGAGGTCGCGCAACTTTCTGATCTGGTGAACCTGACCGCAGTGGTCGAACCCTTTGCCCCGCTGCGTGAAAAGCTGGCGCAGGATGGGCTGCCCATGGTGGCCAGCCTCGAAGAGGTGCCGGCCCACACCCGCGCCGCCATCGTGGCGACACCGACGCAGGATCACCATCTCTCGGCTTTGGCTGCAATTGATCGCGGTTGGGCGGTGATCGTCGAAAAACCCGTCGCCGCCACGCTCGACACCGCGCGTTCGCTTGTGGCTGCGGCGGATGCGGCCGGTGTGGCGTTGTTCACCGGCCATCATCGGCGCTGTCACCCGTTCAGCCTGGCGGCCCGTGATGCCCTGCAACAGATTGGCGATCTGGTTGGCGTGCAGGGCTTCTGGTCCCTGCGCAAACACAACACATATTATGATGTCGATTGGCGGCGCAAACCCGGCGCCGGTCCGTTGTTGACCAATCTGACCCATGAAATCGACCTGCTGCGTTTCCTTGTCGGCAATATGACAGAGGCCACTGCGCTTTTGTCGTCGGCCCGGCGCGGGTTCGAAATCGAAGACACCGCCGCCCTGGCCTTTCGCTTTGAAAATGGCGCCTTGGGCTCCTTCCTGATCTCGGACGCCGGGGCGTCCCCCTGGTCTTTCGAGGCGGGCACCGGCGAAAACCCGGCGATTGCCACCTCTCATCAGGATTACATCCGCATCACCGGCACCGAGGGCGCGCTGGAATTCCCCTCGCTCACCCATTGGGGCCGCTCCGGATCTGGCGAGATTGAATGGTCGAAACCCTTGACCGCGACGCCGGGCCCGCGCTTTGCCAAGGTCGACCCGCTGTTGCAGCAAATTGACCGCTTTGCGGCTGTTGTCGACGGTGCCGAGGACGATGTCCTTTGCACTGGGGCGGATGGCATTGCCGCAATGGAAATCACCTTGGCCGCCGCGCTGTCCGGGCATGTCGGCCGCACAATTGCCGCCGATGCGGTGCCCGGCGATTACACGGGTGCCTGACCGAAAGACTGGGTGCCTGACAGAAAGACCCGGGCCTGACCGAAACTCGGCGGCAAGGCACATGCCCGCGCTTCGCACGCCTTGGGCCCGTGAAACAGACATATCGGTCTGATGTCGCAAAAGACATCGACCCAAACCAATTTTGAAAGGACAGACCATGGGATTGCAGGGCAAAAAGACATTCATCACCGCAGCAGGTCAGGGCATCGGGCGCGCCATCGCCCAGCGCTTTGCCCGTGATGGCGCAGAGGTGACAGCCACCGACCGTGACGCCGACCTGTTGGCAAATCTGTTTAAAGATCAGACCACAGGCCCCCATGCCACATTTGCCCTGGATGTACTGGACAAGGACGCCCTGCAATCCGCGATCACCGCCGCCGCGCCGGACATCCTGATCAATTGTGCCGGCTACGTACACGCCGGCACAATTGCCGAAGCGACGGATGCAGAGTTCGATTTTGCCATGGATCTGAACGTGCGGTCCCAGTTTCACGCCATTCAGGCCGTCCTGCCCGGAATGGTGGAACGCGGCGGCGGGGCGATCATCAATATCGCCTCTGTCGCCTCGTCGCTCAAAGGTTTTCCCAACCGCTTTATCTATAGCACCTCAAAGGCGGCGGTGATCGGATTGACCAAATCCGTGGCCTGTGACTATGTCACTCTTGGCATTCGCTGCAATTGCATCGCGCCCGGCACCGTCGATTCCCCCAGCCTGCAGGACCGTTTACGCGCCACGGGGGATTATGACACCGCCCTGCGCGAATTCATTGCCCGCCAACCGATGCGGCGGCTGGGACAGGCCGACGAAATTGCCGGGCTCGCGGCGTTCCTCGCCTCGGACGAGGCGAAATACATGACCGGCCAATGCGTCGCCATCGACGGCGGCACCACAACCTGAAGCGCGAAAAGAGACAGAGATTTGAGCACCCCAATCCCCCGCGAAGACAAATCGACCTCTGGCGTACTTTGGATGGCGCTGGGGGTGATGTTTTTCACCTGTATCGACACCTCGGCCAAATGGCTGATTCTGGCGGGCATCCCCGCGCTTCAGGTGGTGTTTGCCCGCTACATGGGGCACCTGCTGGTGGCCTTGGTGGTCTATCTGCCGCAAGAAGGTCGATCGGCGCTGGTGTCCAACAGCCCGGGCAAGCAATTCCTGCGCTCGGCGTTCTTGCTGGGCAGTACGGCGCTGAACTTTACCGCGCTGCAATATCTGCCAATCACCGTGACCACGACAATCATGTTTGCCGGTCCGGTGGTGGTCACATTGCTGGCGATCCCGATCCTGGGTGAAAAGGTCGGGTTGCGCCGGATCATAGCGGTCTGTGTCGGGTTTTTCGGCGTCATTGTGGTGATGCAGCCCTGGGGCGCGGAATTTCACCCCGCCATGATCCTGTCGCTTGGGGCGCTGGTGATGGCGTCGATGTATTTTGTGATGACCCGCCTGTTGGCCGGGGTCGAAGGCAATGCAACCCAGCAGATCTGGTCCAGCGGCATTGCCGCCATTGCCATCCTGCCGTTTGCGCTGGCGGATTGGCATTGGCCCACGGACACAACCACATGGCTGGTCTTTGCCATTATCGGTGTATTTGGCGCATGTGGGCATATCTGTGCCACGATTGCCCATCGCCTGGCCGATGCCTCCCTGCTTGCGCCGGTGATCTATATTCAGATCTTTTCCGCCGCAGCGGCGGGCATTCTGGTGTTCGCCACCTGGCCAACAATCTGGACCCTCGGGGGCGGCGGCATCATCATCGCATCGGGGCTTTATATCTGGCAACGGGAACGCGCGGTGCGCGGGCGGGTGCGCCGGCCTGTGCCCTCAACCCGGTAACCCCCGCAGAACGACAGCCGTCACAGACGACAACGGGCACAAACGACAACGGGCACATCCCCAGACTGGGATGTGCCCGTTTTCTTTTGGTTCGGGACAGGCCCGGCTGCCGCAGGTTACCCGCGACCGATATAGGGCATATGCGGTGCCATGACGGTCATGAACTGCACATTCGCCTCTGGTGGCAAGCTCGCCATATGCAGCACCGAAGAGGCCACATTGGCCACATCCATCACCGGCTCCACGGCAATCGACCCATCGGCCTGGGGCACGCCCTTGGTCATTTTGCGCGCCATATCGGTCAGCGCATTGCCGATGTCGATCTGACCACAGGAAATGTTGAACGCCCGCCCATCAAGCGAGATCGACCGGGTCAACCCGGTGATGGCGTGTTTCGACGCGGTATAGGGCGACGACCCCCACCGCGGCACATAGGCCGAAACCGAACCATTGTTGATGATCCGCCCACCCTGGGGATCCTGGGCCCGCATCCGGGCAAAGACCGCACGGGCGCAAATGAAACTGCCGGTCAGGTTGATGTCGATGCAGCGCCGCCAGTCATCCACCGAAACCTCGTCAATGGTCGCACCGCTTACCGACACGCCGGCATTGTTGAACAACGCGTCAATCCGGCTCCATGTGGCAACCGCCTTGTCAAAGGCCGCATCGACCTCGGCCTCGTTGGTCACGTCACACGGCAGGGCCAGCACGTTCTCATGCGCTGCGGCCATCTCTTCCAGCGGTTCGGGGCGGCGACCCACAAGGCCAACCCGCCAGCCGGCATTCAAAAAAACCTCGGCGCAGGACTTGCCAATGCCGCCACCGCCGCCGGTAATGATAATGCTCTTCATGTCTTGTTCCCTCTTTGTCATTTGCGCGACAAGAGCCTTTGAAACCTCTTGCCGCGCAAATGTTGTTGCTTGACCGAACCGGTCAGTGATTGTCTCGCGGTAATTCGCGCGCCACACGTTTGTAGGCTGTCGCAAGCTCCAGACAGCCGCCATCGGCCAATTGGCCGACGTGTTTGCGATAGATTTCCTGCCAGGGGGTCTGATGATGCAACTCCGGCGCGGTCCATTCGGCCCGCCGCGCCGCCCATTCCGCGTCATCGACCAGGGCATTCATCTGCGATGCACCAAGATCCAGCCGCACCGTATCGCCGGTTTTCAACAGGGCCAGACCACCGCCGACCACGGCCTCGGGCGAGGCATTGAGGATCGAGGGGCTTTCGGACGTGCCCGATTGCCGCCCATCGCCCACGGTGGGCAAATGGTTGATCCCCTGTTTGATCAGCGCATCTGGCGGCTGCATGTTCACCACTTCGGCAGACCCGGGGTAACCCACACATCCGACATTCCGCACAAACAGGATCGAACGTTCGTCGATCTCGAGCGCGGGATCATTGATCCGGTCATGGTAATCCTCGGGGCCTTCGAACACCACGGCGCGCGCCTCATAGATGCCTTCGCTGCCCGGCTCGCTCAGGAACCGATTTTGGAAATCTTCCGAAATCACCGAGGTTTTCATCAGGGCCGAGTCAAAAAGATTGCCCGACAGCACCTTGAAACCCGCATTCGGACGCATTGGCGCGTCATAGGTTTTGATGACCTCGGTATCTTCGCTTTCCACCCCGGCCAGGTTCGCCCCCATGGTGTTGCCCGTGGCGGTCATCACACCCTCATGGATGCGACCGGCCTTCATCAATTCCCCCATCACGCCCGGCACACCGCCAGCCCGGAAGAAGCTTTCGCCCAGATATTCGCCAGCGGGCTGCATGTTGACCAGCAACGGCACGTCAAAGCCGATGGTTTCCCAATCCTTGACGTTCAATTCGACCCCGGCATGACGGGCAATCGCCTGAAGATGCGGCGGGGCATTGGTGCTGCCGCCGATGGCGGAATTGACCACAATCGCGTTTTCGAACGCTTCGCGCGTCAGGATATCGGATGGTTTCAGGTCATCCAGAACCATTTGCACGATATGTTTTCCGGTCTCATAGGCCATTGCCATACGTTCCCGGAACGGCGCCGGAATTGCCGAATTGCCGGTCAGCGACATGCCCAGCGCTTCGGCCATGGCGTTCATCGTGCTGGCGGTGCCCATGGAATTGCAATGGCCCAGCGACGGCGCGGATGAACAAACCCGGCTCATGAATTCTTCGTAGTCGATCTTGCCTTCGGCCAGCAAACGGCGGCTTTCCCAGACGATCGTGCCACTGCCGGCGCGTTTGCCTTTCCACCAACCATCCAGCATCGGCCCGCCATTCAGCGCAATCGCCGGAATATCGACCGTGGCCGCACCCATCAACATGGCCGGCGTTGTCTTGTCACAGCCGGTGGTCAGCACAACACCGTCCAGCGGATAGCCATGCAGCACCTCGACCAGCGACAGATAGGCAAGGTTGCGGTCCAGCGCGGCGGTGGGCCGTTTGCCGGTTTCCTGAATCGGATGCACCGGGAATTCCATCGGAATGCCGCCCGCCGCGCGAATGCCGGCCTTGATCCGATCCATCAGGAACACGTGGATCTTGTTACAGGGCGCAAGATCGCTGCCGGTATTGGCGATGCCGATCACCGGATGGCCGCCCTGCAATTCCTCGCGGGTGTATTCCTGATTCTGATAACGTTCGACATAGAGCGCCGTCATGCCCGGATTGTTGGGGTTGTCGAACCATTCCTGCGAACGGAATCGTTTGTTGGCGCGTGTGTCACTCATGGCTTGATCCTCCCAATAGGTCTGGCTTCATTCCAGAGTTCGTCACAACGCGACTCCGGTCTTGTGACAACTTCGACATTTGGTATACCAAATGCAAGAGCAATTCGGCGGCACAACGTCCGTTTTGGCAGAGGAGCACGCCAATGGCAGTTTCAGCACTATTTCGGGGGCTAGGTCTTGTCGCCTTTTTGGCGGGGCCGGCACAGGCCGAGGTCAATCTCGACAATTTCCATCAATGCCTTGAGGCCCAGATCGCGGCCAACGCCCCCGCGCTGGCCTGTGTCCAGGCCGAGCAATCGGAATGCAGCAATTATCAGGCGGAAAAGGCCCCGGCGGCGGCCACCCTTTGTCTGGTCAAAGCCAATGACATCTGGTCCGAAGCAATCCGCACCACATTGGCCGACATCCGCACAAAGGTGCAGGACACCGATCAGGCACAAATCGCCGATATTTCCGAGATCGAAGTCAAATACGACGTGCTTTCGGGTCTTCTGCAATGCGACCGGGTCCAGGAACTGGCCCTGCTGGGTGACACCAGCAGCGAGAGGATCAATGTCCAGAAATCCACCTGTACCGCCACCACCATGGGGCTGTCCTATGCCAAATTGCGCCTGCAATCGCGCGGCCTCCGATGACGCCGCGGGCGGCGTTCTGGCGCGGTTATATTGACTGTGCGCCCTTCACCCTGATCGTTATACCCTATTCCATTTTGTTTGGTGTGGTGGCACGCGATGCCGGGTTGGACATCCTGCAAACCATGTCGATGTCGGTGCTGGTGATTGCCGGCGCGTCGCAATTCACCGCCCTCGCCCTGCTTCAGGATCAGGCCCCGGTGTTCATCGCCCTGTTGGCGGCGCTGGCGGTCAATCTGCGCATGGCGATGTATTCCGCCGCTCTGGTGCCGCATATCGGCCACGCGCGGCTGGGGACACGGGCGTTGATGGCCTATTTGATGGTCGATCAGGCCTTTGCCGTTGCGGTCAAACATTACGAAGACAACCCCTTGATGTCACAGACAAACAAGGTCGCCTACTACTTCGGCTGCATGATGCTGATCTGTCCGTTCTGGTATGGCTGCACCCTGATCGGCGCGCTGCTGGGGCAGGCCATTCCCCCGGCCCTGTCGCTGGATTTCGCGGTGCCGATCTGCTTCATTGCCTTGACCGCGCCGCTGATCCGCTCGCTGCCGCATGTGATTGCGGCGGCTGTGGCGGCCGGGGCTTCGGTGGTGTTTTCCGGCCTGCCCTGGAGCCTGGGACTGATCGTTGCGGCGCTTCTGGCGATGATGGCCGGGGCGCAGGCAGAGTTGTTCCTGAAACGGCGCAAGCCAAAGGATGTCACATGATTTCCGATACCGCCTTCTGGGCTTTGACCATCTGTCTTGGCATCGGGACGTTTTTGATCCGATTTTCTTTTCTCGGTCTGTTTGGCGGGCGCACCTTGCCGGATTGGGCGCTGTTGCATCTGAAATATGTCGGCGTTGCGGTGTTTCCGGCGCTGGTCACCCCTTTGGTCCTGTGGCCAGAGGCAACCGGCGGCGTCACCGATCCCGTGCGCGTCATTGCCGCTTTGGCGGCCTTTGTGATTGGGATGCGGGTGTCGGTTGTGGGCGCGATTGTGGCCGGGATGGGCACACTCTATGCGCTACAGTTCCTGCTGGGGTGAATGCATCTGCGGGCCGACACCCGCAGACGCCTGCAAAGGCGGATAAGGGCGCTCAGGCTAGGCGCCTTTTTTGACCTCTTCCGCCATGTCCATGCCGTTCAGCCGTGCAATATGATCGCTGATCATCGGAACATAATCACCGCCATGGCCCGCGGCTTCGATATGGGTGAAATAATGCTTCACCGCGGAGGCCATGACATTCATCACCCCGGCATCATTGGCCATGTTGTTGACGTAACGCACATCCTTGTTGGCATTTGCGATGGCAAATTTATGGGCGTCCCTGTCCCGGTCGACGGTGTATTTCATGAAGGTGTCGAAAAAGCCGTTGCCCAGCCGCGACGTGCCGATCACCTGCTGGACGTTTTGCGGGCTGACGCCGACCTTGGCCGCCAGAACGGTCGCCTCGGCATAAAGCGATGCATAGCCCATCGAGATGAAATTCATGATCAGCTTCATCTTGTGACCGCTGCCCACCGGGCCGATGCGGTTGATATTGCCGCCCCAGCATTCGATCAACGGGCGCACATCGTCCCAGTTTTCGTCGTCACAGCCCACCATGACATCCAATTCGCCCGACTCTGCCTCTTTTGGCGTGCGGCCCAGCGGCGCATCCACCATGGCACCGCCCTTGGCTTTCAACTCTGCGGCCAGTTTCATCGTCGACACAGGGTCAGCGGTGGTGGCGTCGATCACGATCAGACCGGGTTTCATCCCCGCCAGGATCCCATCCTCGCCCTGCATCACGCTTTCCACCTGCGGTGAGTTCGACAGACAGATATGGATGATGTCACAGGCCGCCGCCATCTCGCGCGGGGTGGCCACTTCGGTGGCGCCACGTGCAACCAGATCGTCCACCGGCACGCGGTTGCGGTTGCCTTTGATCACCAGCGAATAGCCGCCCTCAAGAATATTCTTGGCCATACCGTGGCCCATCAGGCCAACCCCGATAAAGCCGATAACAGGTTTCGTCATCGTCAAATCCTCCTGAAATGATCCAGCTGTTACAGGCTGGCTGTAATTCCGCCATCGACATAAAGCGTATGGCCGTTCACAAAACTGGCCGCCGGGGACGACAGGAACACCGCCGCGCCGACCAATTCCTCAACCTGGCCCCAGCGCCCGGCGGGCGTGCGTTTTTCCAACCATGCGGAAAACTCGGGATCCGCCACCAGTGCGGCGTTCAGCGGCGTGTCGAAATACCCCGGTGCAATCGCATTGCAGTTCAGCCCGTATTTGGCCCAATCGGTGGCCATACCCTTGGTCAGATTGGCAATCGCGCCCTTTGTTGCGGTATAGGGCGCAATGCCGGGACGCGCCAAAGCCGCCTGAACGCTGGCGATATTGATGATCTTGCCGGCCTTGCGGGTGATCATGTGCCGCGCGACCGCCTGGCCCACATAAAACGCCGAATTCACATTCGTCAGCATCAGCTTGTCGAACATCTCTGGCGGAAAATCCTCCAGCGGGGTGCGGTGCTGCATGCCGGCATTGTTGATAAGAATGTCGATTGCGCCGACTTCGCCCTCATAGGCATCAATCGCCGCGCCCAGCGCCTTGGCATCGGTGACATCAAAGGCCAGCGTATCAACGGTGGCCCCGGTGGCGCGCAACGTATCCGCCGCCTCTGCCAGCCTGTCGGCGTTGCGCGCATTCATCACGATACGCGCGCCCGCATCCGCCAGCCCCTTTGCCAGCGCATTGCCAATCCCCAGCGAAGATCCGGTAATCAAGGCCGTCCGGCCCGTCAGGTCGAAAAGTGACATGTATTCTCCCAAGTCCAATCTGCCCACCGCACAAGCCGACGCGGTTGACAATCCGGGCCAAGACCCGCTTCATGGAAAATGGTATACCATTCTGGCGTCGAATCAAGGTGCCATCCGCGCATCGCGAAAATCAACTTTCGAGGGAAGAGATGAAGGCACTATTTGCCCATGGGGCGCATGATCTGCGGCTATCCTCATTTGACGAAACAACGCCGGGCGAGGGCGAGGTCAGTGTCAAACTGGCGCGGGGCGGCATTTGCGGCTCTGACCTGCATTATTTCAATCACGGCGGTTTCGGCCCGGTGCGGCTGCGCGAACCCATGGTGCTTGGGCATGAAGTGTCCGGCGTTGTTGCCGCGCTTGGCGCCGGGGTCACCGGGTTACAAGAGGGCGATCTGGTGGCTGTGTCGCCGTCGCGGCCCTGTGGCACCTGTAGCGAATGCCAGCGCGGATTGGCCAATCAATGTCTGAACATGGCGTTTTATGGCTCGGCGATGCCATTCCCCCATATTCAGGGCGCCTTCCGCGAGATGCTGGTCGCCAAGGCAAGCCAATGCGTGCCCGCCCATGGTCTGACCCCGGCCCAGGCCGCGATGGCAGAACCGCTTTCGGTTGGCTTGCACGCCGTGCGCCGTGCCGGTGAAATGCTGGGGCGGCGGGTGTTGATCACCGGCTGTGGCCCGATCGGCGTTCTGGCGATCATGGCCGCCCGTCGGGCCGGCGCCGCAGAGATCATCGCCTGTGACATCAACGCACCGGCATTGACGTTCGCCAAATCCGCCGGGGCCGATGTGGTGTTGAACACCCTGGAAACCCCCGATGCGCTGGCCCCCTATTGCACCGGCAAAGGCCAGCTGGACGTATTGTTTGAATGTTCCGGCGCACAACCGGCACTGGCCGCAGGCATCGCGGCGCTGCGCCCGCGTGGCATCATCGTGCAACTGGGCCTGTCCGGTGACATGTCGCTGCCGATGATGGCGCTGACCGCCAAAGAGCTGGACCTGCGCGGATCCTTCCGCTTTCACGAAGAATTCGCCGTGGCGGTGCAACTGATGCAGAAGGGTCTGATCGACCCGGCACCGCTGCTGACCCATACCTTCCCGCTGGCCGAATTTGCCAGCGCCTTTGCCACCGCCAGCGACAAATCGCAATCTATGAAAGTGCAGCTGGACTTCGCCTGATGCTGACATTTGCCGCTGCTGTCTTGTTGCTGATCATCACCCCCGGCCCCGGCGTGTTGTCCACCGCCGGGGTTGGGGCGGCCTATGGGTTCCGTCCCGGCCTGACCTATGTCACCGGCCTGTGCATTGGCACCAACCTTGTGGCGCTGGCGGTGATCACCGGCCTTGCGGCCCTGGTGCTGTCGGTGCCGGGCCTGCGCGAAGTGTTGATGATCGCCTCTGTCGCTTACCTGCTGTATCTCGCCGGGCGCATCGCCTTTGCCGGGTCGCGCATTGCCTTTATCGAGGCGAAATCGCCGCCCGGGATCGGCGCCGGCCTGTTGTTGCAGGCAATCAACCCAAAGGCCTATGCCGTCAACACCGCCCTGATCACCGGATTTGCGTTCTATCCGGCCAGTCTGGCGGTTGAAACCGGTGTGAAACTGGTGATCATGAACGCGATCTGGATTCCGCTCCATCTGGGTTGGCTTTGGGCTGGGGTGGCATTGCACCGCCTGAACCTGCCGGACACCACGCAGCGGATGATAAATTATGCCATGGCGCTGGCGATGCTGGGCGTTGTTGCGCTGGCCATCCTGTCGGCGACCGGCTTTTTGAACTGACGAAGGTACACCCAAACATGCCCCATGATGCCGCCATTTCCGCGCTACGCACCCTGTTGGGTGATCGGCTTGCCACATCCGACAGCCACCTGGACCAACATGCGCAAAACGAAGCATATTATGCCCAGGCCCTGCCGGATGCGGTCGCATACCCCGAAACCACCGCCGAGGTGGCCGAGATTGTCCGCATCTGTAACACCCATGATTGCCCGATCACGGCCTTTGCTGCGGCCTCCTCGCTTGAGGGGCAGCATCTGGCGATCCACGGAGGGATCAGTCTGGACATGAACCGGATGAATCAGGTGCTGGCGATCAATGCCGAGGATCTGAATTGCGTGGTGCAACCCGGTATCACCCGCGAGGCGCTGAATACCGACCTGCGCGCCACGGGGCTGTTTTTCCCGATTGATCCCGGCGCCAATGCCTCGATCGGGGGGATGGCCGCGACGCGCGCCAGCGGCACAACGGCGGTGCGCTATGGCACCATGCGCGAAAACGTTTTGGCGCTCGAGGCCGTGATGGCCGATGGCAGCATCATTCGCACCGGCTCTCAGGCGCGCAAATCGGCCACGGGTTACGATCTGACCCATCTTTTGGTTGGCTCCGAAGGCACGCTTGGCATCCTGACCGAGGTCACCCTGCGGCTTCAGGGCCAGCCCGAAGCGGTCCGCGCCGCGACCTGTCGTTTTGACAGTATCGAGGATGCGGTGAACTGCGTGATTGTGACCATCCAATCCGGCATCCCCATGGCGCGGATCGAATTGGTAGACGAGATGATGGTGCGGGGTTTCAACCTTCAGGCAAATGCGGGTCTGCCGGAAAAACCACATCTTTTTCTTGAATTTCACGGCTCGCCCGCTGCGGTGACCGAACAGGCCGCCAATTTTGCCGAAATCGCCGAAGACTTTGGCGTCACCGGCTTTGTCCACGCGGAAAAACCCGAGGACCGCAACCGGCTGTGGGCGATGCGCCACGGCGCGCATTACGCCACCCAGGCGCTGGAGCCGGGCAAGCGGACGCTGTCCACCGATGTCTGTGTGCCGATTTCGAAACTGGCCGAAGCGGTGACCAGCGCGCAACAGAAATCCCGCGCTCTGGGCCTGACCTGTTCCATTGTCGGCCATGTCGGCGACGGCAACTTCCATTGCGGCGTGCGCGTTGACCCCGATGACCCGCAGGCGTTGAAAATCGTCAAAGGTTTCGTGAACGATTTGAACGACATGGCGCTGGCCCTGGGCGGCACAGTGTCCGGCGAACATGGCATCGGCATCGGCAAACAGGCCTATATGGCGCGTGAACACGGCCCGGCGCTGGCCTTTATGCGGGCCATCAAAACCGCCTATGATCCCAAGAATATCCTGAACCCCGGCAAGCTTTTGCCGCCGGGCAACATGTGAACGGAGACCGAGATGCTTCCCCATTCCAACCCAGATCCCAAAGCGACATTTGTCGGCCGCGTCTGGCGGCCCGGCATCGGTCCGGCCCTGGTCACCCTGCGCGGCGAAACAATTGTCGATATCACCAACCCGGCCGCGCCCACCATGCGCGACCTGTTGGAACTGGACGATCCGGCGGCCCATGTGCGCGCCGCCATCGGCGAAGAACTTGCCACTCTGGCCGACCTCGTGGCCGCCTCTGACGATGGCGCGGGTGACGACAGCCTGCATTTCCTTGCGCCCGCCGATCTTCAGGCGATCAAGGCCTCTGGCGTGACCTTCGCCGAAAGCATGGTCGAACGCGTGATCGAGGAACAGGCCGCCGGCGACGCCGACCGCGCGCAACAGATCCGTGCCAAGGTCGGTGCCGTGATCGGTGACAGCCTGTCGGGCATCGAACCCGGTTCGGATCAGGCGATGCAGGTCAAATCGGTGCTGCTGAAAGAGGGGCTCTGGTCGCAATACCTTGAGGTTGGCATCGGCCCCGACGCCGAGATCTTCACCAAATCGCAACCCATGGCCGCTGTCGGCTGGGGTGCCTCCGTCGGCCTGCACCCGGTGTCGAACTGGAACAACCCGGAACCCGAAATCGTGCTGGCGGTCAATTCACGTGGCGAAATCTGCGGCGCGACGCTGGGCAATGACGTCAACCTGCGCGATGTCGAGGGCCGTTCCGCCCTTCTGCTGGGCAAGGCCAAGGACAACAACGCCTCCTGTGCGATCGGGCCGTTTGTCCGCCTGTTTGATGACAGCTACGGTCTGGACGATGTGCGCCGCGCCGAGCTGAGCATGAAGGTCGAAGGCGAAGACGGTTTTGTCATGGATGGCGCGTCCTCCATGACCAAGATCAGCCGCGATCCGGCCTCGTTGGTCAGCCAGACAATCGGACGCCACCACCAATACCCCGACGGCTTCTTCCTGTTTCTTGGCACGATGTTCGCCCCGATCAAGGACCGCGACGCCCCGGGCCAGGGGTTTACCCATCATATCGGCGATGTGGTCACAATCACCGAACCCGCGCTTGGTGCCCTGAAAAACACGGTGCGGCTCTCTACTGAATGCGGCGAATGGACCTTTGGCAGCGCCGCTCTGATGCGAAATCTGGCTGGACGGGGGATGTTGTAATGGCTTCTTTTTTGGCGCTTGGCGAATGCATGGTTGAAATCGCCCCGGCAGAGGGGGACCTGTGCCGCCTTGGGTTTGCCGGTGATACCTTTAACACCGCCTGGTATGCCCGCCAGCTTTTGCCGCAGGATTGGACCGTCGGCTATGGCTCCTGCATTGGCGATGATGCCGTGTCGAACGAAATGGCCGCTTTCATCGAAAGCCACGGGGTCGACACCTCGGCCATGCGGCGGCTGGCGGACCGCACCGTCGGACTCTACATGATTTCGCTTCAGGATGGCGAGCGCAGCTTCTCTTACTGGCGCGGGCAATCGGCGGCGCGGGCAATGGCAGAAGACCCGGCCTGGCTGGAACAGATCACCAAAGACCGTGACGTCATCCATTTTTCCGGTATTACGCTGGCGATTTTGCCCCCCGATCAGCGCCAGACCTTTTGCGATGTTCTGGCACGGGCGCGGGCGGCGGGGGCAAAGATCGCCTTTGACACCAATCTGCGCCCCAAACTCTGGGGCAGCGAAGAGGCGATGCGCACCGGCCTGACGCTGGGCGCTTCGGTGGCGGATGTGGTGCTGCCCTCTTTTGACGAAGAAACCGCGCTGTTTGGCGATGCGACCCCGGCGGACACTATCACCCGTTATCGCGATGGCGGTGCAACGTTGATCGCGGTCAAGGATGGCGGCAACCCCCTTACGGTCTGGAGCCAGGAAACCGGCACCACCACCCATCAACCGCAATCGGTGACCCCGGTCGACACCACCGCCGCCGGCGACAGCTTTGCCGCCGGTCTGCTGGCGTCGCTGGCCACCGGCCACAGCCTGGACGACGCGGCCGACCGCGCCATGGCGCTGGCCGCCCAGGTCATTCAGGCGCGCGGCGCCCTGGTGCCGGAAATATTTGAAAAGGGAACGTTTTCATGAATGTACTAATCATTGGCGGTGGCGGCGTCGTCGGCCAACGGCTGGCGCAGTCACTGGCCAACCGTGGCACCCTGCGCGGACAGGAAATTGCACAGATCACCCTGGCCGACATCGTTGATCCCGCGCCGGTCGCGGGCAATGTGCCGGTTGCGACCACCCGCTGTAACATCACCGACCCCGCGTCGGTGGCGGCCTGCATCACCGCAGACATCAATGTGATCTATCTTCTGGCGGCTGTGGTCTCGGCCCATGCGGAAGAAGAATTCGACGACGGCATGAACATCAACCTGTTCGGCCCGCTGAACGTGCTGCAACGCTGCCGCGAGTTGGGCACCAAACCGGTTGTGGTCTTCTCCTCCTCCATCGCGGTCTATGGCGGCGAAGTGCCGGACCCGATTGTCGATCACAGCTTCCTCAACCCGCAAACCTCTTATGGCGCGCAAAAGGCGATGGGCGAATTGCTGGTCAATGATTTCTCGCGCAAGGGGTTCATTGACGGGCGCGGGTTCCGCTTGCCGACAATTTCCGTGCGACCGGGCAAACCCAACCGCGCGGCGTCCTCCTTCATGTCGTCCATTTTGCGCGAACCGCTGAACGGGCAAGAGGCGATCTGCCCAGTGGATGCCGATTTCCCGCATTACTATCTCAGCCTGCGCAAATGTGTGGAAAACCTGATCAAGAGCGCAGAGCTGCAAGCCGAAGATCTGGGCCAGAACCGCTGCATGATGATGCCGGGGCGGATGTGGACCATTGGCCAGTTGATCGAAGCGATGACCGCCGTGGCAGGCCCGGAACCGGCCAAGCTGATCCGGTGGGAGGCACAGCCCGACATTCAGGCCATCGTCAAAGGCTGGCGGTTTGATTTGCGCCCGGAAAAATCGCTGAAACTTGGCCTGAGCGCCGATGAAAGCTTTCAGGACAATATCCGCTACTATCTGGAAGACGACAAACCCGCCGCCTGATACGGCGCGGCCCCGGCCAATGTGCCGGGGCCTCACCCTAATTTCGAAAAACGCGTTTGCGCTTAGTTTACCGGCGTTTTCAGCGCCTCACCGGCCAGAAACGCCGACACGTTGTCGCGCTGCAATTGGGCCATCGCCGCGCGGGTTTCATGTGTGCCAGAGCCCTGATGCGGCTGGATCACCACATTGGGCAGATCGTAAAACCGCTTGTCGATATCCGGCTCGTTCAGGAACACATCCAATCCCGCCCCGGCCAATTCACCGGCCTCCAGCGCATCCAGCATCGCCCCTTCGTCCACGGTCGAACCGCGCGAAATATTGACGATCACACCGCGCGGGCCCAATGCCGCGATCGCTTCTTTCGAGACATAGTTTTCGGTTTCCGGCCCGCCAACCAAGGCGATGAACAGAAAGTCGACCGCTCCCGCCAGGGACACGACATCCGCGTGATAGGTCCAGCCCGGGGTCTCTTTTTCCGACCGCGCGTGATAGTGGATTTCGGTCTTGAACGCCGCCAGACGATCGGCGATTTCGCGGCCAATCCGGCCCAGACCGACAACGCCGACCTTTGCGCCGCTGACCTTGCGGTTCAAACGATAGGGGCTTTCCCCCGCCCATTTCCCGTCCCGCGCCCAGGCCGAGGCCTGCTCCATCTCGCGGCCCTGCATCAGCCACATGGCCACGGCCAGATCCGCCACATCATCGTTCAGAACGCCGGGTGTATTTGTCACCTTGATGTCGCGCGCATCCGCGGCAACCACGTCGATGGCATCATATCCGACGCCATAATTCGCCACGACGCCCAGGTTCGGCAACAGGTCCATTTCGGCGGCGCCAAAGGGGTGATGCCCTTTGTATGCGACCGCGACAACGCCATCGCGTGTCGCCTGATCCAGGCCCGACACCGCGTCGGGACCATCCAGGAATACACACTCCAGCGCAGCACCATGTGCTTCAGCTTCGCTGGCGCTATACGGCCCGATGGCCAATACCTTGCTCATAAAACTCTCCCATTTTCGATGACGTGGACAGGGGCGCACGCGCCCGGCTTGTCCTGACATGCCACATCAGCCCGGAAAATGGTATACCAAAAATTTCCGCGCGGGGTCCAACGCCGCTCAGCCCGAGACACGCCCATGATACAGCCGCACCCGGATGCCGCCGTGATCCACCACCGGCCCCGCCGCAAGCCCCAGCCCCGTGGCCCGCGCCAGGCCGGCCTCACTGGTGACAATCCCGACGCGCCAGCCCCGAAAGCGCTCTTTCAGAACCTTGCCAAAAGAACCGTAGAGCGCATAAAGCAGCTTCTTGTTGCCAATGCGCCCACCATAGGGCGGGTTGACCATCACCAACCCCTTTGGCCCCTCAGGCGGCGCCATGTCGCTGACGGCGTGATGGGCAAAGCTGCAACTGTCGGCGACGCCCGCTTGTTCGGCATTCTGCCGCGCCATTGCCACCGCCCCTTCGTTCCGGTCAGAGCCCTGGAATACGGGCCCCTGGAGCACGGGCATCGGCACCCGGCCCTTTGGGGCTTCGGCGCGCATCACATCCCAGGCCGGACGGTCAAAGGTCGCCAGATTTTCAAAACCAAAGGCACGTGCACGCCCGGGGAAAAGCCCGGCGGCCATTTCCGCCGCCTCAATCACAAAGGTGCCGGACCCACACATCGGGTCCACCACCGGCATTGTACCGTCAAACCCGGCCGCCCGCAAAAACAGCGCCGCCAGATTTTCCCGCATCGGGGCCTTGCCCATCCCGGATTTCAAACCGCGTTTATGCAGCAACTCGCCCGAGGTATCGACGCTGAAAGTGCACAGATCATCCTCGATCCGCGCCCGCAGCACCATCTGCGCCTGGGGGCTGACCGTCAGCCCCGCCGCCGTCAGCGCGCCTTCGATCCGTTCAGCCGCCGCCTTGGCATGATAAATCCGCGATTTGCGACAGGTGACATCCACCTTGATCGGAATATCGGCCCGCAGCACCGCGCGCCATTCCATCTTGCGCGCCCGTTTGTCGAGCTGCGCCAGATGCATCACCCGAATTTCGCCAATCCGCGCCAACACGCGCGACGCGCCGCGGATCACCAGATTGGCGCGCCAGACATCGGGCCAGCCTCCCCGCAGAGTCGCGCCACCGGCCACACACAGCGGATTGGCAAAGCCGGCATCGCGCAGCTCGTCCCGCAGCAAGGGTTCCAACCCCGGCGCGCAGGCCAGAAAAATCTCGAATTCGGTGTCCATTTCGGTGTCCCGGCCAATGAGTGACGCGATCACCCCGCCCATTGCGGAGTGTTCGCCTTATGCGCGCGCGCCTATTCCGGGTGTGTCGGGGCCTTTTTCGACGGGGCAAGATAGGGTTGGGTGACATCCTTCAACGTGACATCCAACGCCTCGACCGAGAGGCGGATCGCCCCGTCCCCCGCCAAGGTCAACACCAACACGCCGGTGCCGTCTTCGCCCGGTCCAAAGGTGACCGCAAGCAGCGACAGGACCGTGTCGGTCTCGGACCGGTCAATGCCCTGACTGGCGACCTGCATCACGTCCTGCACCACCAGCAGCGATTGCACCCGCTCTGGCGTGCGCTTGCGTCTTTCGGCGGCGGGCAGATCCTCCCAGCGAAAGCGGTTGATCAGCAGCGCAAAGCGGCGCGCACGCGCCTGCCAGCGCATTTCAGTGATCGGAAACACCGCATCCTGCGCCAGCGCCGACAGAACCGTCAGATCCTCGGCATCCAGCGCCGCCAGATTAAGCGGCACCTCGCGGCCATCTTCGAATGTCGCGTCCTGTGACTTGGTCATTCGTCGGCCACCCGTTCGATATGGGCCCCCACCCCGCGCAGCTTGCGCACAAGGTTTTCATAGCCACGGTCCAGGTGATAGACCCGCGCGACCTTGGTTTCGCCCTCGGCCGCCAGACCGGCCAGAATCAGGGACACGCTGGCACGCAGATCGGTGGCCATCACCGGCGCACCCTTTAGCCGCGCGACCCCGCGCACCCGTGCCTGACCGCCGTGCACCTCGATATCGGCGCCCATACGGATCAGTTCCGGGGCGTGCATGAACCGATTTTCAAAAATCGTCTCGTCCAGCACCGACTCGCCTTCGGCGGTACACATCAGCGCCATCATCTGGGCCTGAAGGTCGGTCGGGAACCCGGGGAAGACCTCGGTCTTGACGTTCACCGCCCGCACCCGATCATTGCGCCGCGCAACCTTGAGCCCCTTTTCGGTTTCCTCAACCGAAATCCCGGCTTCGTCCAGCTTTTCGGCAAAAGCCGCCACCAGTTCCATGCGACCGCCCAGGCACTCGACCTCGCCGCCGGCAATGGCCGGTGCAATCATATAGGTGCCCAATTCGATCCGGTCGGTCACCACCGGATGGGTCGCCCCATGCAGCCGGTCCACCCCCTGGATCACGATCTCGGACGTGCCCTCGCCTTCGATCTGGGCGCCCATCTTGCGCAGGCATCGCACCAGATCAACGATCTCGGGTTCACGCGCGGCATTGCGCAGCACGGTTGTGCCCTTTGCCAGCGTCGCGGCCATCACGGTGTTTTCCGTGGCGCCCACACTGGCAAACCGCAGCTCATGCACCGCACCCTTCAGCCCGCCGGGGGCCTTGGCGTGCAGATAGCCGTCTTTCAACTCGATTTCCGCGCCCATCGCCTCAAGCGCGGCGACATGTAGATCCATTGGCCGCGCGCCAATGGCGCAACCGCCCGGCAGCGACACAATCGCCCGCCCCAGCCGCGCCAACATCGGCCCCAGCACCAGATTCGAGGCCCGCATCTTGCGCACGATGTCGTAATGCGCGGTGTCATTGTCGATATTATGGCTCGACATGGCGATCACCTGACCGTCCTGCAGGCTGGTGACCTCTGCGCCCAGCGACTGCAACAGGCTGGTCATGGTCTTGATGTCCGACAACCGCGGCGCATTGGTCAGCGTCAGCGGTTCTTCGCTCAGCAAGGTGGCCGGCATCAACGTGAGACAGGCGTTTTTCGCCCCGGCAATCGGGATCTGCCCGCTCAGCGGGCCATTGCCCGTCACGATAATCGAATCCATGCCTGGTTATTCCTTCTGTTCGCTCTGGTCGGTCTGCTCATTGGACGCGGCTTTTGGCCCCGACCGGGCCCGGCTTTGCGCCTTGCGCCGTGCAAGATTGGCCTTCAATGCCGCTTTCAGCCGCGTTTCGCGGGCTTCATTGCGGGACTTTGGGCGATTTGCCTGGGTGTTGGTATCACGGGTCATGGCCCACTGGTAACCCAAGCGCGAAAAAGGGTCCAGATTGCGCTTGCACTGGCGCGCGATTGCGTCTAATCACCCGCCACGCTGCGGGGCATACTGCAGCATCCGGCGCTGCTGTAGCTCAGAGGTAGAGCACTCCCTTGGTAAGGGAGAGGTCGAGAGTTCGATTCTCTCCAGCAGCACCATCTTCCGACCCTGTTTGGCCTTTGATCCTGACCCACGCCAACCGACAGTGGTGGCGCACGGGGATGATCCACGCATCCCGATCCGGCTAATGATTTGCGAATGTTCATGTCCCGTCCGGCAGAATCATTCCGTCGGCCACAATGCTTGCCAACAGGGCGCTTTGCCCTGCGTCCAAACATGTTGGATCATCTGTTAGTGGCGGGCTGTATTGGTGTTTGCGGCGCTGTCGGTTTGGCGATTCACATCCGCACCGTCGCCCAGCCGATCCCAAAACGGTTGCAGCATCGGCTTGTCATTGTCGCGCCGCCGGTACAGGCGAATTTCAATGTCCGTGGCATACCGCCCGTCCCCCGCAGGCACCAGCGCCCCGCTTTCCAATTCAGCGATACAGAAACGCGCAGGCAACCAGCCAAGACCGAATCCCTCGAGAATCAGCGCCTTGACCGAACTGGACAGCGCATTCTGGCTGACCAAAAGCGTCTTGGCCGCCCCGGCGTGGGTCGACAAAAGATCATCCACCATCGGCCGCAACACCGATGCCGACCCATAGGAAATCAGCGGCACGCGGGATTTTTCCGTATTGGGAAGACGAAAAACCGGCGCGCCATTTGCATCCGGTTTGGACAGGGGCACAAATTCATCCCGCGCCAGGGTGATGTAATCAAACGTCTTTTGCGCCAATGGCGCCAGAAAGCTCAGCGCCGGATGCCAATAACACAGCATCAGATCACAGCTGCCCTGCTGCAAGGCTGCAACGAATTTTTCGGCCGGCCAGGCAACCGAGGCCAGTTCAACCTTCAACATGCCTTCATCGGCATGGGATTGAATATGACTGCCGTGATAGGTGGTATAAAGCGACTGACTGGCCGCGAGGCGCAGCACATTGGTGTCCTCCACCTCTGCCGCCTGACAGCGTTCGATGGTTTCTTCCAAAGTGCGCAACATCACCTGCGCCTGCCCCAGAAAAACCTCGCCCGCCGGGGTCAGGCTCAGCGGCAGGGTTTCGCGGTTGATCAGCTGCGCGCCAATCGCGGCCTCCAATGCGCGGATGCGACGGGAAAAGGCCGGCTGGCTGACATGGCGTTCCTCTGCCGCGCGCGAAAAGCTTTGCGATGCGGCCAGGCACAGGAAATCCCGAAGCCAGTTGAATTCCACGTCAGACGGCCTCTTGCAGCGTCACACCGGGCTCTGATCGCCCTTCTTCAACCGCGTGGCAAGCCACAATCGCGCCATCCGGCTGTTGGAACGCTGCGGGTTTTTCCGCGCGACACCGGGCATTTGCCATCGGACAACGGGTCTGGAACGGACAGCCATCCGGCAGGTCGATCGGCGTCGGAATTTCGCCTTTCAGCCGGATATGGTTCGGGCTGTCGTCCTTCAATTGCGGCACTGCGGACAACAACGCCTTGGTATAGGGGTGTTTTGGCGCGGCAAACAGCGTGCGGGTATCGGCCACCTCACAGATCGAACCAAGGTAAAGCACCACAACCTTGGTGCCGAAATGTTCCACCACGCTCAGATCATGGGTGATGAACAGATAGGTGATCCCGTGGTCTTCCTGCATTTGCAGCATCAGGTTCAGCACCTGCGCCTGGATCGACACATCCAGCGCCGAAATCGGCTCGTCCGCGACAATGAATTCCGGGTCAACCGTCAGCGCGCGCGCAATGGCAATCCGCTGGCGTTGGCCGCCCGACAATTCATGCGGATAGCGCGCGGTCCAGGCCGGATCAATGCCCACCGATTTCATCACACCGGTGATCTTGTCCCGAATATCGCCATTCGACAGCGTCGGATTGTGAAACTTTGTCGGTTCCTCCAGCGACTGACCAATGGTCATGCGCGGGTTGAGGCTGGCATAGGGGTTTTGAAACACCATCTGGATCTTCGAACGGATCGGCATCAGCGCCTTGCCGTGAAGGGTGTCGATCCGTTGGCCATCATAGTGAATTTCGCCGCCCGAAGGCGTCAGAAGATTGGCCACCATCCGCGCGACGGTGGATTTCCCACAGCCGGATTCGCCGACGACACAGACCGCCTCGCCGCGATTGACATCAAACGAGATGTTGTTGACCGCATGCACCGCACGGGTTTCGCGTCGAATGCGCCCGCCACGGAATCGCAGGCTTTCCAGAAAGCCGCTGTCGACATCAAACCGCTTTTCCAGGTTTTCGATCCGCAAAAGCGGGCTGTCGGATTGTGTCTCGCTCATTGTGCGGCCTCCGCAGTGTTCAGATCGGCTTGCAGGCGCTGCACCTCGTGACAGGCGACCTGCACTTCGCCGAACTGGGTGATGTCAGGCATATTGGCACGACAAAGATCGGTGGCCAATTCACAGCGCGGATTGAACGGACATCCCGACGGCATCATCGACAGCGTCGGCATGGAACCGGGGATCTGGCGCAGGCGCGTGCCCGGTGGTGTCTGCTGTGGCAGCGCGTTGATCAGCCCTTGGGTATAGGGATGCTGGGGGTCGTTGATGATTGCACGGGTCTTGCCGGATTCGATGATCCGCCCGGCATACATCACCAACGTGCGCTCGGTGACCTGACTGACCACACCCAAATCATGGGTGATCAGCATCAGCCCCACCATGTTCGACCGGCAAAGTTCCAGCAGCAATTCCATGATGTCGGCCTGAATGGTCACATCCAGCGCGGTTGTCGGCTCATCCGCGATAATCAGCTGCGGATCCAGCAACAGGGCAATGGCAATCACGATCCGCTGGCGCATCCCGCCAGATAGCTCATGCGGATATTGATCCAGCCGCTCCTCGGGCGACGGGATGTAGACGCCTTTGAGTTTGACCAGCGCAATCTGGCGCGCCTCGTCATAAGACAGGCGACGATGGGCGCGCAGGGTTTCAATCATCTGCTGGCCGATGGTCAGCACCGGGTTCAGCGTGACCATCGGATCCTGAAAGATCATCGCCATGCGATTGCCACGCAGCTTGCGCACCGCACGATCCGACATTTGCGTCACGTCCTGACCTTCAAACAGGATCTGACCGCTGTCGATAAAACCCGGTTTCGACAACAGGTTCATCAGGGCAAAGCCGGTGATCGACTTGCCCGCACCGGATTCGCCCACCACACCAACGCGTTCGCCCTGGGCAATATCAAAGGAAATCCCGTGCAACGCGGTCACAGGTTCGTTGCGGGTGGCGAATTTGACGGTCAAATCCCGAACAGAGAGCAATGTCATGGGTCAGCCCCTATAGAGTTTCGGGTTAAGCACATCGCGGATCCAATCGCCCAGAAGATTGATGACCAGCACCAACACCACCAGCACGACACCGGGGATCACGGTGATCCACCAAGAGCCCGACAGAATGTAATCGAATCCAGAGGAAATAAGCGAGCCCAGCGAAGGCTGACTTGGCGGCATACCAAGCCCCAGAAAGCTGAGCGAGGCTTCGGAGATGATCGCATTTGCCACCTGTACGGTGGAAATCACGAAAATCGGCGACATTGAATTGGGCAGGATATGGCGCAGCATGATCCGACCGGGACCAAAGCCCAGCACCCGGGCGCTGTCGACATATTCCTTCTTCTTCTCGGCCAGAACGGTGGCGCGCACGGTACGGGCATATTGCGGCCATTCCGCCACGCCGATGACGGCGATCAGAAAGACAACCGCATAGCGGCCAAACACCTCGGACCCGAACAGCGCCTGCGTCAGTGCCAGAAAGATGATGGCGACCATCAGCGTCGAAAACGAAAGCTGAATATCGGCCAGCCGCATCAGGATACTGTCGGTGCGCCCCCCGACATAGCCGGAAATCAACCCGATCGAAATGCCCAGCACCGCCTGCACCAGCACGGCACAGACACCGATAATGATCGACAGCCGCGTGCCATAAAGGATCGTTGACCACAAATCGCGGCCCTGATCATCGGTGCCCAGCCAGAACTCAGGCAGCGACCCCGCCACCCAGCTGGGGGGATATTCGCTGTTCATGATGTCGATCTGCGCCGGATCATAGGGATTATAGGGCGCGATCAGCGGCGCGAAAAACGCCAACCCGGTGATGATCAGGAATATCGCCATCGACACGATCGCCACCGGATTGCGGCGAAAGTTATAGCCGATCTTGCTGTCCCACACCGCCCGAAGACGCGATGGGCGTGGCGCGGCAATGACAGCGGGTTCTGCGGTTTGACCACTCATGCGCCCATCCTCGACAGTTTGACGGTGGGATTGACCAGACCATAGATCAGATCAACGATGGTATTGGTGATGACAAAGATAAACCCGACCACAATCAGATAGGCCACGATCAGGGGGGTATCGACCCGGTTCACCGCCTCCAGGAACATCGACCCCATGCCGGGCCAGCTGAACACGGTTTCGGTCAGAATGGTATAGGCCACCATGGTGCCGATCTGG
>NZ_JAUOSD010000039.1:0-19787 GCF_030548265.1 Marinovum sp. 2_MG-2023
GATGCTCAAACACCATACGGACCGCGCGGGCGCGGACCTCAGGCGAGTAGCGATTAGCCATTTTGCTTTTTATCATAACCATCATCCTTACTTAAGTTGATGGTCTCCGACAAACCCGGGGCGATTCATTGAACTGCGGTTCCACCGCACCTTCACGCAGATACTTCTTTACCGTGTTCCGAGACAAACCCGTCCGCCGGGCAATCTCCCTAATTGGCATTTTGTCACGCAATGCCCAGCGTCGAATGACACTCAAGAACCCCATGTCGATCACTCCAAATCCCCCCAACCAAAACCGTCGGGGAAGTGTGTTCACATGGGTCAATTCTCAGTGACAATTTATGGGGCTACCGGGTCAGTTCTCAGAGACAATCAACAGGACTACGTCCTATGTCGGGAAAATTTGGCTGCGTAGCAGGTCGTGGGGCATCCGGTGAGCCGGATGCCATTTTTCGTTCGCCCAGACGGGCTCTCCTGTCAAGAAATGATCTCTTCTATAGCAAACCGGATTCCCGGATCATGCCCAGAAAGTTCACGCAAGGTTTCGTCCTCCGGTCCCTCTCCGCAGATCTGTAAGACAAAGGCTTAAGACCCACTTTCTGCAATCCAGTTTTGTAACTGCATGCGCATGGCGTCGCGCAGCAAAACGACGTCGGACGGTCCAGCAATCATGTTGACGCCACGTGCCGCCAGAACCTCGGCCTCGAAACCCGGCACCGGCATGAACCCGAATGCCTTGCCCGCAGACCGGGTGGCGGCCTCGATCCTCGTGACGGCTTCGGCGAATTCCGGCCTGTCAAAGGCGCCGACCTGGCCCAGTGCGCCAGATAGATCGGTCGGGCCAACAAAGATCGCATCGATCCCTGCGGTTCCGGAAATCTCGTCCGCGTTTTCCAGCCCCATGGCGGACTCAATTTGGGCGATCAGGCACAAACCCGCGTCCGCTCGGGCAACATAGTCTTGCACCAGACCGTATCCCGAGGCGCGTACGACTGCCGAGGCACATCCGCGTCGGCCTGCAGGCGGGTAACGGCATTCGCTGACAAGATCGCGCGCCTGATCACCGGTTTCCACCATCGGAACCATCAGGTTCGTCGCACCCAGGTCCAGCAACCGCTTGATCAGCAGTGGGTCTTGGCCGGTGACGCGCACGACGCAATCCGTCTCGCTGCCCTTTAGCATGCGAAGCGACTGGGTGACGGTATCGAGCCCGTGCGGGCTGTGTTCGAGGTCGACCAGCACGAAGTCATAGCCGAGGTCGCCGGCCATTTCGACCGAGGTAATCCAGCCGTCGCTGATCCAGATGCCGTAGGCAGGGCGCCTGCGTTGCAATTTCTGCTTGAATGTCATGGTAATAGTCCTTCAGTTTCGTTCCAGGCAAATGGCCACGCCCTGCCCGCCTCCGATGCAAAGTGCGGCCAGGCCCCTGCGGACCCCGCTGCGCTGCATCTGGTGCAGAAGCGTGACGACAATGCGGGCTCCCGAACCCGCCAAAGGATGGCCAAGCGCGATTGCCCCGCCATTGGGGTTGATGCGCGCCGGGTCCCAGCCCATTTCGAGATCGACGGCCAAGGCCTGCGCTGCGAATGCCTCGTTGATTTCAAGAATGTCGAGGTCGTCCGACCGCCACCCGGCCTTGGCCAGCGCGGCGCGCGATGCGTAAGCGGGGCCCACCCCCATGTCCATCGGGTCGAGAGCAGCAGAGGCAAATCCCGCGATGCGCGCCATGGGCTCCAGCCCGACCATGCGCAACTTGTTTGCGCTGCCAACCAGAACAGCAGCCGCGCCGTCGTTCAGGCCGGATGCATTCCCGGCTGTGACGGTCCCCTCAGAGTCGAATACCGGGCGCATGGACGCAAGACTGGAAAGCGTCGTGTCCGGCTTCGGGTGTTCGTCGGCAGCCAGCAGTGTTTCGCCATTCTGCACCGCGACGATTTCCTCCGCAAAGGCCCCGGAGTCGCGCGCCCGCGCGGCTTTCTGCTGCGAGGCCAGCGCAAAGCGGTCCTGATCCTCGCGGCTGATGCGGTATCTTCGCGCCAGATGCTCGGCGGTGACGCCCATGTGCACGTCGTGAAACGCATCCCAAAGCCCGTCCTTCACCATCGTGTCGCACGCCAGACGGTCGCCGGACCGTGCCGGGTTACGCAGGTGCATGACATGGGGCGCCGCGCTCATTGAATCTTGGCCTCCGGCGACGATCAACCCGGCGTCTTCTGCCCTGATCGCCTGTGCCGCCAGATGAATGGATCGCTGCCCGGCGCCACAGACCATGTTCAGCGTCATCGCCGGAACACGGGTGGGAATCCCTGCCCCAATACTGGTCTGGCGTGCTGGATTCTGCCCCGCGCCGCCAGTCAGAACCTGGCCCAGCATCACCTCGTCCACTGCTCCCGGATCGACATCCGCATCAGACAGCATCCCGGCAATCACCTGCGCGCCGATCTCGGCCGCGGAAAGACCGGCCAGCGCGCCGTTCAACCGCCCGATGGGCGACCGCCGGGCCGCGCCTATGTAGACATCCGTCATGCGCCTCAGACCCAACCCGCGGTGGACTTGACCTCAAGATAATCGTGCAGGCCCCATTCGCCATGTTCGCGCCCGTTGCCCGATTGCTTGAACCCGCCAAAGGGTGCCCTCGCATCCCAATCGGCGCCGTTGATCCAGATCGAACCGACGCGCAGCCTGCGCGCAACGCGGCGGGCGCTTTCGAGATCGGCAGATTGCACGTATCCCGACAGGCCATAAACCGTGTCATTGGCAATCTCGACGGCGTGGTCTTCGCTGTCATAACCGATCAGCGCCAGCACCGGGCCAAAGATCTCTTCGCGGGCAATGGTCATGTCGTTGGTCACGTCGCCAAAGACCGTGGGCCTGACGAAATACCCGCGGTTCAGCCCCTCAGGCCGCCCCGGGCCGCCGGTGACGAGGGTTGCACCTTCGGCAATCCCCGCCTCGATCAGCGATTGTATCTGGCGAAACTGCGCGGCATTGACCACCGGACCAAGCGAGACATCACTCATCGGGTCGCCCACATCATGCGCCTCAGCCGCGTCGCGCGCCAGCGCCTTAGCTTCTTCCATCCGTTCGATGGGCACAAGCATCCGCGCCGGTGCGCGACAGGCCTGTCCCATGTTGACGAAACACGCATCTACGCCCTCTTTGACCGCGCGGGCCAGGTCGGCGTCGGGCAGGATAATGTTGGCAGATTTGCCACCCAGTTCCTGCGCCACGCGTTTTACCGTATCGGCGGCGACGCGCGCCACGGCGACGCCTGCCCGGGTCGAGCCGGTAATCGAAACCATGTCCACGTCGCCGTGCCGCGCCAACGCTTCGCCGGCGTCAACGCCGTAGCCAGTGATGTGGTTGTACACGCCGGGGGGAAAACCGGCGGCGTCGATCAGTTCGGCGAAGCGCAGCGACGACAGGGGCGAGAATTCAGACGGTTTGGCCACCATCGTACAGCCCGCCGCCAAGGCCGGCGCGGCCTTGACCACCAGCTGGTTCATCGGCCAGTTCCATGGCGTGATAAGAGCACACACGCCGACCGGCTCCTTGGATATCAGGGTTGTGCCGCGTATCTCCTCAAAGGTTTCGTGTTCCAGCGCCTCGATCGCCGCCTCAAGATGCATGCGCCCGACGGCGGCCTGCGCCGCTTTGGAAAAGCCGATCGGCGTGCCCATTTCGCGCACCATCAGCTCGGCCAAATCGTCATAGGCATCGTTATAAAGCGCCAGCAGCCGCCGTAGAAGCGCCAGCCGATCCTCCCGCGGGGTGGCAGCCCATGCGGGAAAGGCGGATTTCGCCGCTGTGACCGCCGCGTTTACGTCGGCCTCGTCGGCCATTGGGATCTTTACCGTCGGCTCTTCGGTCGCTGGATTGATCAATTGGTGCTTTGCGCGCCCGTTCGGACGCACCCATGCTCCGCCGATGTAGAATTTGTCGATCATGTAACGTCTCACTTTGATTTGCCCGGCATGTAGTTGGGTTAGCGCCGTCCACCGGCGATCCGGGCCGCCTCGGGCTGCTGGCGCAGATGGAGTATTGCCCAGATACCCAAGACGGGACCGGGAACGAGGATGAGGAAAGACCAGCGCCATGACCCCAGCGCTTCGGCAACCTGGGGAAGGAGCCAGATCGCCAGAATGGTAATGGCAAAGCCGATACCCATCTGAACCGCCAGAGCCGCACCGACGCGGCGTTGATCGGCCAATTCGGTGACCGCAGCCGAGAACTGGGCGCTGTCGGCGACCACGCTCATCCCCCAGACCGCAGCCACCAGGGCAAAGCCCCAGAGCGGTCCATCGAAGGTCAGCCCGATCAGCAAGGCCGAAGCGCCCGAAAGAGCCATCATGAGAACGGTGGTGTTACAACGCCCGATCCGATCCGCCAGCCAACCGGCCAGCACCGATCCCGGCGCGCCAAGCGCAATCACGGCGAAGACCAACAGCGAGGGATGGTCGAAGTGCTCTGCGGCGACTGGGGCGGCCGCGATATAGGCCAGCACCCAGGCCCACATTGCATAAAGCTCCCACATATGGCCGAAATATCCGAGGTTTGCCAACATAACCGGCCGGTCGCGCAACACCCGACCGATCTGGCCCAAGTCCAGCGGGGCCTTGGCAAAAGGATGCGGGCCATCGCGTAGCACGCAGCCAAAGATCACTGCGGCGATCAGGCTGGCCAGCGAACTGCCCAGCAGGACTGCTTGCCAGTCAAGCCCCGCGCCCACGCCCCGCAACAGATGCGGCAAGGCCGATCCAAGTGTCAGCGCGCCGACCATGGCGCCCATGGCAAGCCCCCGGCCACTTTGAAACCATGTGGCGATGAACTTGAGCGACGGAGGATAGATCAGCGCCAGCGCCGCGCCGGTGGCAACCCGCGCCGCAAACACCCAAGGGAGCCCCGGATCAAGCAGCGGCACGGCGTTGAAGCCCGCCGCCGCCACGCTGGCCACCGCCATCACCCGAACCGGAGGCAGGACATCGGCAATCCCGAGCCCCGCCGAAAGCAAGGCCCCCAACACGAAACCAACCTGCACCGAATTGGTCAACCAAGCCGCCGCCGATGATCCCAGCCCAAGGTGCCCCTGCAACTCTGGCAGCACGGCCGTGGCCGAAAACCATGTCGTCAGAGACAGGACCACCGCCAAGGCGGTCAAGGCCAAGGCGTGCCATTTATTTCGGGCGCGGTCCGTCACTTAGAGCTCCAGTAGCGGCATGGTATAGGTGGTTGCCGTTCCCTCGACACAGACATCACCCAAGCTGTCGATCACCGATACGGTCAACTTGCAAATCGGCTTGTCCGCGCGAACATCAGCGACTTCGACGACGCCGGTGATCTTTTCTCCGACGCCGACCGCTTTCCGGAAATTCAGGTTGGTGTTGAGAAATACAGTTCCCGGCCCCGGAAGGTCTTCGGCGACACAGGCGTTCAGGATGCCGGTCGTCACGCCGCCCTGAACGATCAACTTGCCAAAGCTGGTCTTCCTTGCCAGTGCCTCGTCGTAGTGGACCGGGTTGCGATCACCGGTCATGTCGGTGAAGGCGTGGATGTCCTCCATCCGTGTGATGCGGCTTCGGCGGCTGGTCTGGCCGACCTCGGGCTTGCCGTTGGTGACATTGACCCAGCCATCCTTGGCTACTTGTGTGTCGAGCGTCATGATTATGTCTCCGTTTCTTGTATCAGTTCGAACAGGGGCAGGACCCGTTCACCAACCCGCGTCGGGGCAAAGCGCAGCGCAGCGCCGACTTGCGGCGTGCAAGCGTTTGTCAGGATGTGACTCAACATCACCGGTCCCTCTTTCAGTTTCGCCAATCCGATCACATAGGGGGCCACGGGCCGCCAGCCGGGATGCCCGGGCTTCCAGATCGTCGAAAAGGAAATCAGTTGAGCCGAGCCGCCGACATCCCCCCAGACCAGCGCATCGGCCCAGCAATGCGGGCAGATCGGGCGGGGATAGAACACGTGCCGCCCACAGGCGCGGCAGTTCTGGATATGCAAGCGTCCCGCCTCAGCGGCCGACCAGAAAGGCGCCGTCAAGGGGATCGCGGTCGGTCCGGGGACCTTGAGATCTGACAACACGGTCATGCCGCACCTCCGAGGACAAGAGCGACGGCTTCGCTCATCGTGGCGCCGTTGCCGGTGATCAGGGCGGTCTCGCAGTCCGGGATCTGTCGCGCGCTGCAATTGCCGCGGATTTGGCGCACGGCCTCGACCACATGGGTCATGCCCCCGGCAAGGTCGGGCTGGCCAAAGCCCAGTTGTCCGCCATGGGTGTTGATCGGCTGTCGCGCCTCCGGCCCCATTCCGCCATTGTCGGCAAGCCACCTGCCAAAATCACCCGGCTGGCACAGCCCGGCATCTTCGATCGTGGCGGCGACCATGATCGTGTAACAATCGTAGAAGCTCAGAAAACTGATCGCCTGAACCGCGACACCAGCCTGGCTCAGAGCACGCGCGATAGCAGGTTTCAGCGGCCCGGAGGTCAGGGTAGGCGCCTGTGACACCGCGCGATGTGTCACCTTTTCGCCCGCGCCCAGCAAATGGACAGGACGATGTGGCCCGGCATGCGCCTTGTCTGCCGTGGTGACGATCACCGCCTCCGCTCCGGCGACGGGCATGACGATCTCAAACAGGTGCAGCGGCGAGGCCACCAGCGGCGAGGCCAGCACATCCTCGACGCTGGCTGGCGCGCCGTAAAAGATTGCCATCGGGTTGAGCTGGGCATTCTCGCGGGATCCGGCGGCAATGGCCGCATATTCTTCAGGGCGGCAGCCATGTGCGGCCATATGCGCCTGCATCAGCAAGGCATAAGATGTATTGGCGCCGGAGGCCCCGAAGGGTGTATCGAATTCCCGTGCAGGGTTGCGATTGGGCGACCGGGGCGGCGGATCGTTGCGGTGGTTGCCGATAACGCAGAGCACAGTTTCGCATTGCCCCGCCGCGATGGCCGCCGCCGCGCGCCAGATCATGCCCGGTCCCGACGCACCCCCGAGGTCGACCAGATTGGCCATGTCCGGCTGCATGCCGAAATATTCCGCGACGGTGGCGGGCACGTGCTGGGGCGTCTCGCCGACCTGCGGGCCAACCAGCAGCCCATCGATCTCATCCGGCGCGATGCCGGCATCGGCCATCGCTTCGGCTGACACCTTCATCAGAAGCTCCATAGTCGACACTCCCTCGGTCCGACGCCGGGGCTTCAGCTCGCCGATACCGCTGATCGCGGCATGGGGACGCAGATGTCTCACAGCGCATCCTCCCGCCGAAGGGCTCGGTATTCGGCCAGGCAAGCGGGGTTTGCCAGCGATGCCAGATTGCGCACCTCTCCGCTGTTGACCGTGGCCCGCGCCGCGCCTTCAACCCGTTTGCCGTTGATCGTATAGGGAATCTCCGACACCAGATGGATGCGGGCGGGCACATGGCGTGGCGAGGCCTCGGCTCGGATGCGCGCGCGCAGTCCGCGCAGCAGATCCGCGCTCAACGGTTTCCCCTCGGCTGGCTTGAGGGCCAGCACCACCTCTTCATCACCCGCATGGTCGGCACCAAAGGCCAGGAAATCGTCCAGTTCCGGGAAGGTCTCGCAAACCGCGTAGATCTCGGAAATCCCGATCCGCACGCCGCCGGGTTTCAACGTATTGTCCGACCGACCATGCACATAGCCGCCGCCGGTCGCAGTCAGCTCGGCCACATCGCCATGGGTCCAGACCTGGGACCTGTCGGAAAAATAGGTCGCGTGATAACGGGCCTCACCATCCTCACCCCAAAAGGTCAGCGGCATCGAAGGAAACGGTTCGGTACAGACCAGGTCGCCGCGACGGCCAATCACGGGGCTCCCCCGGTCATCCAGCACCTGCACCGCCATGCCAAGCGCCGGCACCGTCAATTGCCCACGGCGCACCGGGTGCATCGGTGAACCGATGAGAAAACAACCCAGGATTTCGGTCCCGCCCGATATAGAGGCGAACATCATGTCCGGTTTGACGGCGGCATAGACCCAGTCGAACTGATGCGGCAGACAGGGCGCGCCACAGACCAGCAAGGCCCGGAGCGACGCAAGGTCATGCCGCGCGCCGGGCTGGAACTCCTCGGCTTGCAGGGTCGCCAGATATTTGGGGCTGACCCCCATATGGCTGATGCCCGCGCTTTCGATCAGCGACCAAAGCGGCGCGCAATCCAGCCCCGCAGGGGTTTTCAGGATCGGTGATCCGTCATAGAGCACGATGGCCGCGCCCGCCGCCAGCGCCGACACCATCCAAGGGTACATCATCCAAGCGGTATTGGTGTACCAAAGCACCCGGTCACCCACCCGCACGTCTCCGTGCAGCACATGTTCCTTCAGGTGTTGCAAGACCACGCCCCCCGCGCGATGCACAATCGCCTTGGGCGCGCCGGTGGTACCGGAGGTGTAAAGGATATAGGCTGGGTGATCGAACGGCAGCCGCCGGAATTCCAGCTTTTGGGCCGTGCCAAAATCTTCTTGCCGGATACCCTTGCCCCCGGGCATCCCGCCCGGACCAGAGAGCACCAGAACCGCCAAGCTTGGCACCCCCGCCATGACCTCGGCAATCCGGTCGCCAATGTCATGATCACGACCGGCGTAGCGATAGCGCGTCGCAGCAAAGAGCACTTTCGGCGCAACCTGACCAATCCGGTCAATGATGGCCGCGGCACCAAAGTCCGGCGAACAGGCAGTCCAGACCGCCCCCACTGTCAGCGCCGCGAGCGAGGCCACCAGCGCCTCGAACCGGTTGGGCAAAACCCCGGCTACGCGGTCGCCGGGCGTGACACCTGCGGCTACCAGCCCATCGGCGGCCTGCGCCACAGCGGCCCGCAACGCGCCGCGAGTGAAAAAGCGCTGCTGGCCATTCTCGTCGGCCTCAATCACGACGGTATCGCCGTCCGCGCCCTGCAACATGGTTTCGGCCAGATTCAGCTGTGCATCAGGAAAGAAGCGCGCGCCGGTCATCCATGCCGTGTCATCCGGCACAAACGCACGGGCGCCCTTGTCTCCGGGAACGCCACAAAAGTCCCAGAGCGCCGACCAGAAACCGCCCAGGTCGCTCACCGACCAGCGGTGCAAGGCGACATAATTCTTGGGGTCGAAACCCTGCAACAGGGCAAACTTCGCCAGTCCGGTGGAAAGCGCCCTGCTCTCCTCCGGTGTCCACATGGTCGTTTCAGTCATTTATGCTACCTTTGTGCGCCCACTGAGCCGCTGAACCGTGGTCCAACCGACCCTGAGGATTGTTGCAAGGGTGATCAGCCCGAAGACCAACGCCAGCGGATAGTCCCATACACTGGAGCCCTTGGTGATGATCAGCGACTGGCGGATGGCCAGCTCAAGCTGCGGCCCGATGATAAAGCCGATGATGAAGGTCACGAAGGAGAAGTCGAAACGCTTCAGAAAATAGCCGACCACGCCGAAGACCGACATAATGAACACCCCGAAGACACCACCGCCCTGCAGATAAGCCCCCACCGCACTGAAGAAGAAGACGCCAGAGAACAGGAAAGTGAAGGGCAAGGTGATGACCCGGGCAAAGAACCGCATGCCAATCCACCCGATCGCCAGCATCAATACCGAGGCCAGCAACATCGAGCCAAAGAGCCCCTGCATGAACTCTGGATTTTCGCGCATCATCAACGGTCCGGGGATGATCCCGTGCATAGTGAACCCCGCCGCAAGGATCGCGGCGATGACACTGCCGGGGATCCCCAAGGCGAAAAGCGTGATCAGGCTGGCCGGAATGACCGCGTTATCCGCGCTTTCGGCAGCGGCCACACCCTTGATATTGCCGCTGCCGAACGCGATTTCGTCCTTCGATATCTTGCGCGCCAACCCATATGAGGCGAACGAGGCAATCGCCGCTCCCAGGCCCGGCAACAGCCCGATCCCGCCGCCCACCAGCGTGCCGCGAAAGATCGTCGGCGCAATTTGGCGCAGCTCTGCAGGGGACAGGTGGTTGTCCTCAGGCAGCGACTTCGCTAGAATCTTTTCACCGCTCTTACCGGACTTGCGCAGTTTCAGTTGCTCTTCGAATTGAAGCACCATCTCGGCCACAGCCACGATGCCGATGGCCATGGCAATCAGCGGCAGCCCATCGAACACCAGCAGCGATCCAAAAGTCATTCGTTGGGTGCCGGTTTCAACCTCAAGCCCGACCGAGGCCAGCAGGATACCGATCATACCGGAAATAAGCCCCTTTGAGAGCGAAGTGCCCGACAGCGCGGCAATAAAGGTCATTGCAAACACCAGGATCGACGCCAGTTCGACCTTGCCGATCTGTACCGCGACCGAGGCCAGCGGCGCAGTCAGGAAAATCAGCAACCAGGTCGAAAAGAAATCCCCGACGGTCGAGGCGACAAGCGCCACCTTCATCGCCTTCACCCCCTTGCCCTGCCGCGCAAGCGGATACCCGTCCATCGCGGTGGGCACCGAAGACGGCTCGCCCGGTGTGTTGATCAGGATGGCCGAAACCGCGTTACCGGCTGTCGATCCCTTGGCGATGCCGACGAGAAAGCCAATAGCGCTGACCGGGTTCATCGCATAGGTAAGCGGGATGGCAATGGCCGCCGCCGTGACCTTGCCCAGCCCGGGCATTGCGCCCACCACGTAACCCAAAAAGATGCCCGCCGCGACAAACAATATGTTGGAAAAGGTAAGCGCCTGAGAAAGAACGCTGTTGATCGTGTCCATGGTTTTTTCCTCAACTTACGTAGAGACCGGCAAGGTCCAGCAGGAACCAGGTGGCGCCAGTCAGACCGACGGAAAACGCAATGACCGTCAGCGGGTTGCGGGTGCCGGTCAGCAGCAGGCAAGCGGCCACCATGACGGCGGCAGGTATCCAGAAACCGATCCAAACCATCGCCAGAGCTGCCAAGGTCGGGATCGCGATACAGACCGCAAGGATGCCGTAGCTGCGGGCAGAAACGCTGAACTCCGGGATCGCGATCTTTAACGAGGTCGCCAACTTGTAAAGCGACAGCACAAAGATCCCGATGGCACAGATCTGCGGCATCAACCTTGGGGACACGGTGGCCCAGTCGGGATCCGCAATCTGCCAAGGAATGATTACGAAATAGAAGACCGCGGATCCGATGGCGAGCAGTGCAAAAAAGGCTTGTTCATCGCGTGTCATGACGTGCTCCGAAACCGGCAATTCCCACCGGTACAGGGGAATGGGACCGGGCGGGCCGCCTGGCCCGACCGGCATGAGACATCACTTGCCAAGCAGGGACTTCGCGCCCTTGTATTGCCGAGTCAGCTTTTCGGTTGCGGTGTCGCTGTCGCGATAGACGATGGGATACTGGATGGAGTCCATCACCTCTTTGTGTCGGTCACTCTCCGATGCGGCACGGACCGCCTCTTCCAGCCGGTTCACCACATCTTCCGAGAGGCCCTTGGGCCCGGAAATCACAAGGTTGTTCTCCATCGATACACCGTAAAGTTCGAACGCAGACGGCACTTCGGGATTGGCCATCAGACTGCCGTCGCCCAGCAGGTTGAGCAGGACCACCAGGTCGCCGCTTTCAACAAAAGGCGTATGCACTCCGCCCGATACGGAAACATCAGCGTCCCCGGCAATCAGCGTCGGCGCAAGCGTTGCGCCGCCCTGCCCCGGAATGATTGCGATCTCCAGCCCCTCGGCCTTGGCCAGCGCATTCATCACCGCGACCGTGACCTGACCCAGGGCATACCATCGGGTGCCAGGGTTTTCGCGGGCGTAGGCGACGAATTCTTCCCAAGTCTTGTAGGGCGCATTGGCAGAGGCGACGATCGCCGCCTGAAATTGTCCGGTTGTGCCGATGATTGTCAGGTCCTGCGGACCGAAAGGCAGGTTTTGAAGCAGCGGGTTCTCGATCATCGATACCGAAGCTGAGGCTGCGATGGTATAGCCGTCAGGCTCGGCCGGAAGCACCAGGCTTTGGAGTCCAACGGTGCCGCCAGCGCCCTTGCGGTTCACCACCTGCACGGGCTGTCCGAGGATCTCTTCCATCTTGGGTGCCAGTGCACGCGCCTGGGTATCAACACCGCCTCCGGCGGCGGTCGGAACCACCAGGGTTATTGCCCGCTCCGGATATTCGGCAACGGCCGCACTGGCGATGGTCGCGACCATCAGCGCTGCTGGAATGGTGGCTTTCAAGGTTCCAAGGACCCGCATGTATCTTTCCTCCCGGCGAATGTGCCGACCCATCTCCCAAGGCCGGTTGATTGCATGGGCTCAATTTACGCCCCCCTCCGCACGTGGGATATGGGTCGGCGTGTCAGCATCCATGTGAATACTGCTATAGGTTTGCTAACCCCATTTGTATAACCGAAAAACAATGCCAACCAAGCCGTCGGACCTTGCCATTCAGGCCCGCTCGCGGCTAGTTTTGCGCAATGGATATACGAAATCTGCGTCTTTTCATGGCCGTTGTGAAACACGGCAGCATCTCAGCCGCCGCGCAATCACTGGATATGGCGCAGCCGGTCCTGTCGCGACACATCCGAAATCTGGAGCTCGAGCTCGATGCCAAAGTTTTTGATCGCCAGCCCCGCGGGGTGGCACCAAATGCCAGCGGCCGCGCCCTGATCGAAGCAACGCGCTCGATCGAGGCCAATTACCGAAGCGCGCTTCGTGACCTTGCAGAAGCGCGGTCGGCCACGGTCGGCACCTTGCGAATAGGGGCAACCGCCTCTTGGCTGCATCGAGCGCTTCCCGCGACCGTGGCCGACCTGACCACCAGCCATCCCTCGGCGCGGATCACCATCTCCCGCGGGTTGCCCGACGCCCTGATCAACGACCTGCTGAAGGGACGGCTCGACATCGTGCTGGCCCCGGTCGGCGCTGTCGAAAACTATGCCCCCCTGCTCGACACAGAGGTGATTTATCGCTCGCGCTACGCCGTGGTCGCCGCACCAAACCATCCCGCCCGGGTCACAGAAGTGCAGAAGCTTGAGGATCTATTGGAATGGAAGTGGGTGTTGCCGCGCAGCGCCTATGCGCGCAAATTGTTCGATGCGACCTTTGTCGCAGCTAACCTGGCGCCGCCTGAGCCCGCCATCGAACTCGAGGACGCGAGCGCGATTCTCGGTATCGTGTCGCAAAGCCCGTTTCTGACCTTTGGCGATCCGAACGTCGCGTCTGCCGCCATGTCCTACGCGTTGCCCTGTCCGGCACTGGAGATGCACGTCGACCAAGGCTGTTTTACCGTGCGCAAGTCCACACCAAGTCCGCTCAGACGGTTGTTCATCAAGACGCTCCGGCAGCAGGTCGGTGGTTGACATGGACCTGAACCATTTCCGCCTGTTCTTGAAGGTCGCCGAGCTTGGCAACATTTCCGCCGCCGCAAAAGACCTTGGGATGAATCAACCGGCGTTGTCACGCTTCATCAGCCGGCTGGAGGACGAGCTGGGCACACCGCTGTTTGAACGCCACCCCAAGGGCGTGGAACCCAACGCTTTCGGCCGAATCTTGCTGCATTACGCCCGCTCGATCGACGCGAACCTGCAAGCTGTCAGGCGCCACATCGAAAGCTCCGGCAAGGAGACCGTGATGATCGGGGCGGGATATGTCTGGCAACGAGCACCGATGACGACGGCCTTGGTCAATCTCTCGACGGCATTTCCCGCTGTCCACGTCAGGATCGTGTCCGGCGTGCCGAAACTGCTGCACGCGGCGCTGGCCAAGGGCGAGTTGGACATGGTCCTTGGATCGACCTCCCGCAGCGAAGTCTATTCTCAGACGCTTAAGGCGCATGCACTTATGGAATTGGACATGGTGGTGCTGGTCTCACGCGATCATGCCCGTGGCCATGACCGGACAGCGCGCGTTGCCGACCTTGCCGAAATGCGCTGGGTCTTGCCCGAAGGCACTCTGATCCGACAACATTTCGAGGATGTTTTTGAGGCCCACGGCATCGTGCCGCCCCTCCCCCATGTCAGCGTCAACGATGTGTCCACCGCGCTTGAGATCGCCGCTTCCAGCGATTTGGCGACACTGTCGTCCTCCACTATCATCGGTGACGACCTGCGCCGCCGCCTGGTGCAACTGCCCTGCCCCGAGGTCGAAATCCTGCGCAATTCCGGTGCGACGCTCAGGCGAGGGGAAGAACCCCACAGGTACTGCGCCGCATTGTTGGATGAACTACGCGCCCTGATCTCTGAAGGCTCGTGGCAGCCGACCCGCTGAGTCAGCTAACGAAAACAGCCTTTTCCCCCGGCACCGGCGTCGCCCCGAAAGCGCCGCGTTGGCGAATGGCATCGCGCCCGCCGTTGGCGACAATGCGCGCGGACTGGTCCGAACGCGCCAGAGCATCAATGGCTTCAGGGTCAAGAATGTTGCGAAGGATCGCCTCGTATTCCGCGCAGATCGCGGCATGGGTCTCGGATTCAATAAGGTTCTCGCGCTCGTCCGGGTCTGTTTCGAGATCGAACAATTGGTTGGGAAGGCCCACGTAATAGACGAACTTGTACCGGCCCTTGCGCACCATGTAGACGGCGGTATTGGCTGCGGCGGCGTGATACTCGGAAAAGGCCACCCGCTCGGGATCGGGGTGTGCCGCAACCTGGAACAGGCTCTTGCCGGGCATTTCCGCATCGTCCTGCGGATAGCCCGGTGCGCCGACGCTTTCGAGGATTGTTTGGTAAAGGTCAACATGAGTCACCGGCGTGTCGACCACCTGGCCCCGCGCGATCCCATGCCCGGCCATGATCATCGGCACGCCGACGCTGTCTTCGTACATGTTGTACTTGCCCCAAAGCCCCTGATTGCCATTCGCCTCGCCGTGATCGGAAGTGTAGATTACTCGGGTGTTTTCGGCCATGCCGCTGGCCTCCAGCGCGTCCAGGACCAGCCCGACATTGTGATCGAGAAAGGAACACAGCCCGAAATAAGCCGAGACAGACCGGCGCACCACGTCCTCGGAAAATGGCGCATCGCAGCCCTGGAAAATCCGGTGGGTCCGCATCGCCGGGTGCTCCGGGCGCGCGCCCGGGTCCAACAGATAGGGCAAGGGCATCTCTTCGGGCGGATACATCGCATAGAACTCCGCCGGGCATTGAAGCGGCGGATGCGGACAGACAAAGGACACCATGGCCGCCCAGGGCTTGGCCTCATCGGCCTTTGCCTTCGCAAGCAGCCATTCAGCGGCCCGTGCGGCAATCTTTCTGTCATATTCGGTATAGGGGCTGTCCCCCGGCCCGGCATCCTCGTGGTAGCCGCGGTATTTCTTGAGCACCGCCGTGTCGTCACGCAACAGGCCCAGAAGCGCCCCGCCGCCTTCGGCGACATGCATCGGAAGATGCTGACGGTCAAAGCCTGTGGGGTCCGCCTCGGAGCGGAAATGCAGTTTTCCTATCGACTCCACGCTATGGCCCTCGTGGGCCAGCCGGTGGCCCCATGACGGCACTGATCCGTCATATCCTCGGCTGTTGTCCCAGTAACCGGTCTGATGCACGTAGCGGCCGGTGGCGATCGCCGCCCGGGCCGGAACGCAGATCGGAGAGTTGCAATAAGCGCTTGAAAAGCTTGTTCCCTGCTCGGCCAGCCGGTCAAGGTTGGGCGTCTTGACGATTGCGTTTCCGTAACAGCCAAGCGCCTTGGGTGAATGCTGATCTGACATGATGAGCAGCGTGTTTTGTGGGGTCATGGCGGGTTCCTCGATCTGTCCCGAAAAGCCTATCGCCACCCAAGGCCCTCTCGGCACCGTTCAATTTGTTCATCGGCATGCAGATCCGGTCATACCTCGCAGCCATAGCAGATCCGGCATGGCATCTGACGATTTCGACCCTGCTGCGGCGGACTTGGTCCGGGCACAAGGCGAGCGAGCCCTAGGAGCTGGAGAGAACAATGCCCCCTCGCCTGACACGCGCGCAGATTTTTCATTTTCGCCATATGCTGAAACGCCCGATCCCAAGCACAATGGGTCCGCTCCGCTGCCGCCCCGCATTGCTGTTGCGGCTGGAAGACAGCGAGGGCGCCTTTGGCTGGGGCGAGATCTGGTGCAACTTTCCGCCTGATGGTGACCTCCATCGCGCTAGGCTGGCTGCGAATGTTCTGCCTGCGGCGCTGGACGACGTGCCATTGGAGCGGGCTTTCGGCACGGTCGCCCAGCGCCTGCACAGGATAGCCCTGCAAGCGGGCGAACCCGGCCCGGTGTCCCAGATCGCAGCCGCCGTCGACATAGCCCTGCATGATCTGGCCGCACGCCGGGCCGGGCAACCGCTCGCGCGCTATCTTGGGGCCAACAGGCTGGCCGTTCCCGCCTATGCCAGCGGCATTTCCCCCGATGCTTTCGAAGACCAGATAGCGACCATGCGCGCCAAGGGTTATCTCTGGTTCAAACAGCGCGTCGGCTTTGGTCGCGATGACAGCCTGCCTGAAGCAGAAGCGGCAGCCAGGGGTCTGCATTCCGACGAGGGCTTCATGCTCGACGCCAATCAGGCATGGGATGTGGGAACGGCAATCGCCAGTGCAAAACGGCTGGCCCCTTTGAACCCGGTCTTTCTGGAAGAGCCCCTGCCGGCCGACGCCCCGGCAAGCGACTGGGCGCAACTGGCAGCGGATTGCCCGATCCCGCTGGCGGCCGGCGAAAACCTCCGCGCACAGGAGAGCTTCGACGAGGTGGTGCAGGAACGGGCGCTCTCGGTCCTGCAACCCGACCTGTGCAAGTGGGGCGGTATCTCGGGATGCCTGGCTGTTGCGCGGGCCGCAACGGCGGCAGGTCAGACCTATTGGCCGCATTACCTTGGCGGCGGCATCGGCTTGATGGCCTCGGCGCATCTGCTGGCCGCGGTCGGCGGCACCGGCCGCCTAGAAGTCGACAGCTCCGAGAACCCGCTATTGACGCATTTCACCCCTGCCGGGCTAACCCTGGACAATGGTCAGTTCCCGCTGCCCGACGCCCCCGGGCTCGGGTTCGATCCTGACATCGCGGGGGCCTCGGACCTGCTTTTCGATACACGAGACCTTGCGTTGACAGACTGATGCCGAAGGCCACCAACAAAAGCGAAGCGTTGCTGCGCAAGAGTGCCGGGATGATATCCCTGACGCGGCCGTGGTTCGCCCTGGTCACACGGTCCAGCCTGCGCTCGGACATGATTGCAGGATTGACCAACGCAGCAATTGTCCTGCCACAAGGGGTCGCTTTTGCGATCATCGCAGGGCTGCCGCCGGAGCTCGGCCTTTACACGGCCATGATCACCTCAGTGATCGCAGCCTTCTGGGGCGCGTCATTGATCATGGTGTCGGGGCCGACGACCGCGATATCGGCGGTGCTCTTCGCCTCGCTCGTGCCACTGGCCACCCCGGGCAGCGCATCTTATGTCGCGCTGGCGCTGGCGCTCACCGTAATGGTCGGAGCGATACAGTTGGCGGCCGGCTTTGCCCGTCTGGGTGGGTTGATCTCGTTCATCTCGCATTCGGTAATTGTCGGCTTCACGTCTGCTGCAGCCTGCCTGATCTTTGCATCGCAGATCGGACCAGCACTCGGAATTGCGACGGAACGTGGCGGTGGGGTCATCGATCGGCTCGGCCGCTTGCTGCATGAATGGGATCACGTAGATCCGACAGCGGTCCTGATCGCCGCAACGTCGTTTGGAACCATCCTGCTCTGCCGCCGGGTCTCACGCCATCTGCCGGCTTACCTTCTGGCTCTGGTCACCGGGGCGCTGGCCGGTATCATGCTTGATGCTCATGCGGTTGGGATCAGCATGTTCGCACCCTTGCCGTCGGTTGTTCCGGCCTTCCAGATGCCATCGATCGGGCTTGATGCACTCACATCGCTGTTTCCAAGTGCCGTCGCAATCGGCATCGTCGGATTGCTAGAAGCCGTTTCGATCGGCCGGACCTTCGCGACCCGAAGACAAGAGCCCTATGACACCAATCAGGAGATCGTGGGACAGGGACTGTCCAACATGATTGGCGGCTTTTTCCAAGCCTATGCTGGGTCAGGTTCCTTCACCCGCTCGGGGCTGAACGCAGAGTCCGGGGCACGTACACCTTTGGCAGCAATCCTCGCCTCAGGCTGGCTTATGGTGATGCTACTCGTACTCTCGCCCTTTGTGGTTCATATCCCGGTGCCCGCCGTAGCAGGCATCATCCTGTTCGTGGCGTGGCGCCTGATCGACTTTGATGAAATTCACCACATCCTGCACAGCCCCGCCGAAACTGTCATACTTGTCCTGACCTTTCTTTGCGGTGTGCTGATCGAGTTGGAATTCTCGATCATCGTCGGAGTGCTTGCGTCCTTGGCAGTATTCCTCTTCCGCAGCGCGCATCCGTTTGTCGGAATCGGCGCTCCGACAACGATTGATGGTCACCGCTGCTTTCGCAATTCGGACCGGTTGAACCTGCCGAGTTGTCCGCACATCGGGTTCTACCGGATTCAAGGCCCGATCTTCTTTGCCTCGGTCGATCAGCTAGAGAAAAATATGCGGGACATTGAAAGCCGACACCCGACCCAGAAGACAAAAGTGTTGATCGTAAAGGGTGTCGGAACGCTGGATTTGGCCGGGGCGGATTTTCTGATCAATGAGGTACGCCGAGCACGTGCCGCCGGCGGTGATTTTTTCGTGGTGACCGGATTTCCGGAATTCATCAATGCCATGCGAAGATACGGCGTTCTGGACGTGCTGGGCGAAGACCACCTCCACAAGAACAAGAACGAAGCCGTGCGCGAGACAGTGGCGAGAGTGCCCCCTGAAACCTGTGCAGCTTGTGGCACACGGGTATTCTTTGAATGCGTTGAGCGGCCGTGCACAAGGACAAAGGCGCGAGAATTTGGCACCAATCAGAATGACATTCATCAATTCTGGCCTTGAAGTTTCTATTGCTTTGAACAGGGTTATTCCACGGTGGCGATGCAGCGCGTATCCAGAGCGAAAAAGTTGCAATTTGCAGCCGTCTACTCTCGCGCAAACGTTGGCTAGAATGATAAGCCTGAGGTACTGGGCGTGATCTGCCACTCAGGTTTCATCCAGCCATTGATATCGCGTTTCTGTTAGGTTCTAACGACTCCCGGTCATTGAACTATCGCGTGGCCATAGCAGTGTCCCAAAGGATGGTGTAATTTCCGTCGGCGTCTCGGGCTGAGTGGAGCCTTCGAGTAGCGAAGCGAGGCCCGCGCGGGTCGCTTGGCGGCCACGGTTGTTCTTCGGCTAAGGTTCGGTTGGCGGACCTGACCTTTGATCGAAGGGAACGATCATGACCAAGGACAGCCTATCAGAAGTTGCCGGACTGCGCGCGTTTTTGTCAGAGACATCTGACAGCAACCTGCTTGCCGAGATGCCCGGATTCGTCGCTGACCGCTTCATGGCGCTGGACGTCGATCGGCTCTGCGGGGCCGAGGCGCACGAGCGTAGCGACGACCGGTTGATCCGCCCAACACCTATCCCTAAGGTACGCCGAGCGGCTGGCCAATGCCGAGGTTGACCCATCAGTCGGGGCGGTCGGGGACTCCCACGATAATGCTCTCGCCGAATGCGGAATTGGTCTGGTTAAGGCCGAAGTAATCAAGCAGCTCGAGCCTTCGAAGATGATGCAAGACGTCGAGTGGGCAACCATGCACAGGGTCGATTGGTACATTCAGGACCGGCCACTCAGCGCAATCGGCTATACGCTGCCAGCCGAGGCCGAGCGGCGATGCCTTGAACGAGGCGAAGCTATGGATAAGGTCGCGTAACGCGTTGAACGAAACGCTCTCCGGGCAAGCCAGGGCAGTTCAGGTTGAATCGCCCCGGTTTTACCGGAGACCTTTAGCTTCATTTCACGCGACCATATCGAGGACGTCGCGCTGTGCATTGT